>JAFMBQ010000093.1 GCA_017858365.1 Algoriphagus sp.
TTCTGCCTCAATAAGGTACATTTCTGCAGCTCTCATGTAAGGCACATCTCCTACCGAAGAAGCATTACCTGACGCCACAAACTTCCGGTTCATATAATTTCTTTTTGCAAAGTTGCTCAAAGTAACCTCATCAATGAAAGGATCTCTCAAAGCAGCATTCGCAGCATTTGGATCCCAAAGACCTTTTCTTGCATCTGTATCCGAAATTTTATCATAAAGCAAACGATTGATTGCCTTAGGATTACCTCTAATATTGGTGGAGCTAAAGTTCAACGACATGTACGCGAAGAACGAAGCGAAGAAAGTCTGCTGATCATCAATTTGCTGACTTCCCCAAATCCACTCCGGATTAGATACGTCATTGAATCCATCATAAAGTTGGCTAGCACTCATTAATTCAAATCCAGTACGAGCTTCTTTGGCAAGGGATGCTGCAGTAGCCCAGTTCCCTTGAGTCAAAGCAATTCTAGCTTTGATTCCCTTGGCAACGTTGATATTAATATGAGATTTTGCATTTCTGCCCTCATCAAGAAGAGCGATAGCAGCATCGATGTCTGTAATCGCCTGAGCGTATACTTCTTCAACTGTATTTCTAGCTCCACCTTCTGTAATTGGCTCCAATACGATAGGAACACCTAACTGGCTGTTACCTCCACCCAATTTATATCGCTCACCGAACAATTGAACTAGGTTGAAATGTGCCCAAGCACGGTAGGCCAATGCCTGACCTTTGATCTCATCTTTTTCAGCTTTTGGTCCTACAGAATTATCAATATTAGCGATGATCAGATTCGCATTACCGATGATTTTGTAATAAAATCTCCATACGAAGCGAACATCTCCACTATTTTCAACTCTGTGATTCAGCCATCTTGACATTGAAATAAACCAGCTATTTGCAATACCTGTCATCACAACGTCCTCTGCCAAGACTTCTCTCATGATCATCACACCGCCTTCTCCAGGCTGACCCTGGCTATCATATCTGATAAACATAGAACGGTGGATACCATTCAATGCCGAATATGCATTTTGTGTAGTCGTGAACACCGCCGATTCAGATACCGCATCTGTAGGTACTGTATCTAGGTAATCCTCTGCGCAACCAAAGCTCATTACTAGAGCTAGTATTGCTATTTTGTTTAATATCTTTTTCATAATTGGTTCAGATTAGAAGTTGACATTTAGACCCAAAGTGAATGTACGCGCAGGAGTAAATGTGTTAGAGGAAGTTCCTTGGAAACTTTCCGAAACAAACATTCCCTTTCTGGAAGATAACCAGCCAAGGTTCTCACCAGCTAGGTATACCGAAGCTCCACGAAGTTTCATCTTCTGAAGCATTTCTCTTGAGAAGTTATAGCTCAAATTAATTGATCTAAAGTTTAACCAAGAGCCATCAGTGAGCCATCTGTCAGAACCTACGTTTGTTTGATTAGAGGCAACATTATCCATTTTAGGCACATTAGTTATGTCACCTGGCTTTTGCCATCTGTTCAAAATATCTGTATGTAATGCGCCTCCATCAGGATCTGCAGACATTAAGCCAGAATAAATCCCATCATAGAAGTCACCGCCAACTGAGAAGGAAACCAAAGTACTTAAGGTGAATCCTTTGTAGCTAAAGCTATTGCTCCATCCACCAAAGAAATCCGGAATGGATTGACCAGCAAAATGGAATCTTGCATTCTGGAATCTAGTAGTCAACGTATCTGTTCCTACAATCTTGGTAGTAGCATCGGCAGGATCATATTCCTCAGCTCTGTAAAGGCCTTCTCCAGTTTCAGCATCTACGCCTACCCAGTCTCTCAGCCAGAAGTCGTAGATAGATCTGCCTACTACCAATTTCTTGGTTCCAGTGATCTGCTCTTCAAATGGAAGCTTCTTAAACTCATTGTTGAACGTAGAGATGTTCAAGCTTGAAGTCCATGTAAACTCATTGGTCCTAATAACCTCTCCTTGAATGCTAAATTCAAGTCCATTGTTTGACATGGTACCCACGTTCTGAATTCTACTGTTAAGACCAGTGGTCAAAGAAAGCGGAACGTTAAAAAGTAGGTTTTGAGACTCTCTATAGAAATACTCTACTGAACCAGAGAATCTTTTCCCAAATGCAAAGTCAATACCGACATCATAGGTACTGTTTGTTTCCCAAAGTAAATCTGGAGCTGCTAAGCTGGCCTGAAGGATTCCTGGCTCAGAAGCATTGTTGAATCCAAGATCATAAAGCGCTTGATAAGGATAGTAGCTATTAAGATTATTATTACCTACCTCACCATAAGAAGCTCTAAGCTTCAACATATCGATGAAGTCAGAATTAAAGAAATTCTCCTTATCGATATTCCAAGCTGCACCTACTGACCAGAACGTACCCCATCTTACATCTTTGAAGAATCTAGATGAACCGTCTGTACGGATTGAAGCTGACAAGGAATACTTATCGTCATACACGTAGTTGAATCTAGAGAAATAAGACTCAATTTTATCCAAATCTGTTCGACCGGATGCGGTGTTGATAGTCACAAAGTTATCCGGCTCAATATTTCCAGCAAGAATTTGATCTTGCTTAGAGATAAACTGACGAGTAGCAGTGTAGCTATAATTCTCATGAGCAACTAAAGCATCAAAGAAATGCTTTTCATTGATGGTATTCGTATAAGAAAGAATCTGGTTGAATGTCAAACTGTTGATTCTGATATTTTCTCTTCGAGTACGACCAGCTGGTGCACCATCACCTACGATAGTGTTATCATAGCCAAGGTTCAAAAGAGAAGTCATATCCTGTGCGATATTGGTTCTCAACGTAAAATTCTTCAAGAAAGAAACTTCAGCGTAAGCTCTTCCAGAGATTACATCACGGTCAAAAGAATCAATGTTTAGAATTGTTTCCTGAACCACGTGACGACCAGGAAATGAACCTGCACCTCTCGTAGGAAGACCGAGATTGATCAAATCTCCAGTATCGTAGATTTGATTTCCAAACTCGTCAAGAATGAATCCACCAGTTTGCATATTTTGAGCAAACACAGGATAAATAGGGCCTACAGATCTTGCTGTAAAGAAAGGGTTCACAAAGCTGTTACTTCCACCATCTCTAGCATTATTTCCCTCTGAAAGTGTGGCAGAAAGGTTGATTCCAGTTTTCAACCATTTGGTTGGAGCTGTATTCATATTCAATCGACCAGCGAATCTTTCAAAATCTGAATTAAGAATAAATCCTTTTTCGTCCAAATAGCCAAAAGATGCATAGTAATCAGTCGTTCCATCAGCACCAGAGTACGTCAGGTTATATTCAGATCTGTTTCCAGTTCGCTGTAACTCGTCAAACCAATCCGTTCCAACGAAATTATTAACAGCATTTGGGTTCAATAATCCATCAGTACCTACAATCTGATTGTTAGGAACATTGTAGACATTGTAACCTAGCGTATTAATCAAGTTGGTGGAGGCAAACTGATTTGCTACTGCAGGCTCAGCACCTTGAGTCAATCTTCCGTTTCTTAGAGACTCCCAAGTCAAGGGATAGTACTGCTCGGCAGTTACCCGATTATACTCAGGAAGTGCTCTGCTTGCAACACCCTGCTGCACTTTCAAGTTGAAAGTTGGCTTGTTTTTTCTTCCTTTTTTGGTTGTGATCATGATCACACCATTAGCCGCTCTTGAACCATACAATGCAGCCGAAGAAGCATCTTTCAAAATCGTGATGTCTTCGATATCATCTGGATTCAAGTTGCCAATTGCCGCGTCATAAGGCACACCATCTACTACGTAAAGTGGAGAACTGGAAGAGTTTACTGAACCAATACCTCTGATCCGAACCTGAGGAGTAGAACCAGGCTGACCACTTGCTGAAGTAGTGATCACACCCGCAGCCTGTCCTTCAAGGGCATTTGCTACGTTGTTGATCGGACGGTTCGCAATTTGATCAGCTTTAATCGCCACTGCTGCTCCGGTAAAATTACCTTTGTCCGCAGTACCATAAGCTGTAATGATAACCTCCTCTAGATTCTGTGTGTCAGGATTCATGGAAACATCGATAACCGATCTATTTCCAATCACTTCTTCCTTGCTTAAGTAACCGATATAGCTAAATACCAAAGTTGTAGCATTTGCTGGTACCTGCAAAGAATAATTACCATCTAAATCAGTCACTACTCCCACGGTAGTTCCTTTGATCAAGACGTTGACTCCAATGAGTCCTTCGGGTTCGTCCGGAGAAGTGATTCTACCTGTGACCGTTCGAGTTTGTGCGAACGATGCGGCAGTCACCAATAATCCGAAGAGTAAGCTTAGTAAGGCTTTTCTCATAAATTTTGTTGGTTTGATGAAATGAATTGTTTTAATAACTTTTTCCAAGAAAAATATTTTAAATAATATTATTTAGGAATTCGAATATTATCATGAAAATACTCTCAGCGATTTTTTTTACTTAAAATTTGTTAAAAACTATATAAAAGGGGAATATATTGTTTCAACGTAAATGACTCATAATCAATGTTCTAAATCGGACAAATCTTGAATTTGTATAATATCGATCGAAAAGTGGTTAGACTTCAAAAGGAAAGTTTAAAGAAAATTCCATCTCGCAAAAGTCCGGCTATCCTTAAAAAATCAATAATTGTTTACCCATTTATCACAGTATATTCCCAATCAACTAAAATTGAAAAACAATACTTATTCTATGTTTATCCTTTTTTAATAAACATATCACTTACTATATTGTAAAATATTGTTTATTTATTCTGTATAACATCTATTTCACATAGATAATATTCTAAATCATACAATCCCTATCTCTTCCCTAAAAACTAAACCAAATAACTATTCTGTTTCAGAATTTCTAAGCATGGTATTTTCAGAAATCTGGAAGAAGGATAGAAATAAATTAGTGGAAATTTTCAGTGATGAAACTAATGAACCTCCCAAACTTTGGGATCCTTTCATCGTGGAATTTCGTACGTACACTTACTGCCATCCATCTGGGAAAACGATGGAGTGGTTTCCTGTTGGCTTTTCTCCTAGAAAGCAAGCCCTCTCCATATATCTAATGCAAAGTCTTGAAGAATTGGCTTCGGATCTCAATCAATTAGGAAAACATAAAACAGGGAAAAGTTGCATTTACATTAATAAACTGACTGATATAGATGAGAAAATCCTCCGAAAAATGATTAAGGAAACTCATCAGCTTTTGACAAAAAATGCGGAAATTAGAAAATAACAGAGTACAGAATCGGTTGTAACGAAAAAAAAGCTAATAAACCAAAGATAAAACCCCTATGAAAAATACCCACATTTTAAACGGAGACGCTCTTTTGTCCAAATTTCCTAGCTCAATACCAGGAGAAAAAATAGTTTTTAGAGAATGCTTAGTCGATGGCCCTGTTGATTTTGACTCGTTTGAAGCCTTGATCCTTGGCAGAAGTAAGTATTTGGATGAAACCTACCCTGGGGCTCAAAAAAAACCTTACATCCCACACGTCTCGGAGGAACTTCGGGAAATCATAACCAGCTCCGATTCGAATCGGATTTACTGTTGGTTTGAAGCCGATTTATTTTGCCAGGTGAATCTGTGGTATTCAATTTTTTTACTAAGTGACCATCTAGGAGAAATTGTTTTGGTTTTACCAGAAATGACCCTCCAAAAAGGATTTGCAGGTTTAAATGAGGAGGAACTGTTGGAAGCCTATCGAAACCCACGAGTATTGAGCAAAAATGAGCGCAGCATTCTTAGACGATTATGGCTATTATTCCAAAAAAACAAATCGTCAGAAGCCAAGAGCCTTGCTTGGACCTTGGATACTGATCTCCCTTTTTTAATGCCTGCGATAGAAGCCTGGGAAGAATCCATTCCACATGGAGATTATCCTGGCAAACCAAAGGCCGAGTTGAAAGCCATTTCAACTGAGTTAAAAACTGAGGAATTCAAATATATCTTTCGTGAATTTCAGCGTCGACTCCCTATTTATGGATATGGGGATTTGCTTACCAATCGACTTTGGAATGAAATAAAAAAAGAAGATTAAGACCTTTCTATTCTAGTTAAGGATTCTAATTCATCAATCAATCCTTATTTTCGGGAATGAAATGGTCTATAGATTTCCCTATTCCTTCCTATCCTTCACCAATTTCTCATCAAAGTAAAATCTTGAGCTTGGGGTCTTGCTTTGCACAAACTATCGGTCAAAAAATGATCGATGCAAAGTTTGATTGTCTGGTTAATCCTTTTGGGACAATCTTCAATCCGCAATCCTTGGAGATTTTAATGGAAGCAGCACTCTTTACTATCCAATTTGAAGAAAGACTGATCTGTGAGCGTGATGGACTTTTCTTTCATTATTATGCACATTCAGATATAACCGCAAGCAGCAAAACGGAATTAATCGAGAAGCTTAATACAAAACGTGAAGAAACAAAAACGTATTTAGAGCAAGGAACTCACCTCATTATAACCTTGGGCACAGCTTGGGTTTATGAGTTAAAAAAATTCGGTACGGTGGCAAACTGCCACAAACAAGCAGGAAGCCTATTTCAAAAGAAATTATTAACCCTGGAAGAAATGGAATCAAAGCTTTGGAATCTCTTTGACAACTTCTCCCGAGTCTATCCCAATCTCAAAATAATACTCACAGTCAGTCCCGTTCGACATATCAAAGATGGCGTTGCCGAAAACCAACTCAGCAAAAGCCAACTACGGGTGCTTTGTGCCAATCTGGAAAGGCGATTTTCCTCAGTCAGCTATTTCCCCGCTTACGAGATCATGATGGATGAATTACGTGATTATCGATTCTATAAATCAGATCTAATTCACCCAACAGCCGAGGCTGAAGATTACATTTGGCAAAAGTGGCAAGCCTCGCATTTTTCACCAGAAACACAGACTAAAGTGGACGAAATTCGAAAGGTCAACCTCGAGCTTGCACACCGACCATTGAACCCCAACAGTCCAGCCCATCTCAAATTCCAAGAAAATCTTCGCCTCAAACTGGAACGATTGAACACCGAATTTGATTTTTCAAGGGAATTAGCTCTGGTTAGGACGAACTTAAATTCCCAAGCTCAGCGATAATTTTACGAAACGAAATTTTCTAATCTTTCAATTTTTCAATTTTCAAATCATCCAATGAAACCTAATCGTCTCCAATCTTCCCAAAGCCCCTACCTACTCCAACACGCCCAAAATCCGGTCGATTGGCATCCTTGGGGACCGGAAGCGCTTCGCAAAGCTGAAGTGGAAAATAAGCCAATGATCGTCTCGATCGGCTATTCTGCCTGCCATTGGTGTCATGTGATGGAGCATGAGAGTTTCGAGGATCAAGTGACGGCAGATTTGATGAATGAACACTTTGTCTGTATCAAAATCGATCGGGAAGAGCGACCAGACCTCGATAATATCTACATGGATGCGGTCCAAGCTATGGGATTGCAAGGTGGCTGGCCACTGAATGTCTTTCTGATGCCAAATCAAAAACCCTTCTACGGCGGCACCTATTTCCCCAATCCCCAATGGAAAAATCTACTCACAAATATTGCCGATGCTTTTGAGAAGCACGAAGATCAATTGGCAGAAAGTGCTGAAGGTTTTGGCAACTCCTTGAATCGAAGTGAGACTGAGAAATATGGAATTGCTGCCGGAGCTCAGGAATTAGATCCCGATGAACTTGCCGAAGTGATAGCAAAGCTCAGCGCGCAATTTGATCCGGAATGGGGAGGAATGAATCGAATCCCCAAATTCCCGATGCCTGCCATCTGGGCTTTTGTCTTAGACTATGCACTTTTAGCCAAGGATAAAGAACTTCAGGAAAAAGTCTTTTTTACCCTTCGGAAGATGGGAATGGGTGGAATCTACGATCAATTAAGAGGTGGATTTGCACGTTATTCCGTCGATGGAGAATGGTTTGCTCCCCACTTTGAAAAAATGGGGTATGACAATGGCCAATTATTAGAATTGTTTTCAAAAGCGTATCAGATAAGTCAAGAGCCATTTTTCTTGGAAAAAGTATCCGAAACAGTTGCTTGGATCGAGATCGAAATGATTCAGGAGGAGGGTGGTTTTCACTCCGCTCAAGATGCAGATTCGGAGGGCGTGGAAGGGAAATTTTACACTTGGACCTATGCCGAGCTTGCTGAAATACTTCCAGATGATATGCCTTGGTTTAGTAAACTTTATAACCTCAAGCCTGATGGAAACTGGGAAGATGAGGTCAATATCCTATTCCAAACCAAGTCTTATGCAGCGATAGCTACGGAATTTGGCATGTCAGAATTAGAATTTATTTCAAAGCTAAACGAGGTAAAAGCAAAGCTGATCCAAGTCCGAAATCAACGGATTTTCCCCGGAAAGGATGACAAAATCCTCAGCGGTTGGAATGGATTAATAAGTGCAGGATTGTTTCAGGCCTATCTTGCAACCGGTGAAAAACGCATGCTTGACCTCGCTTTGGGCAACCTTGATTTTCTTAAGACGAAGCTTTGCATCGATGGGGTTCTGCATCGCTCTTACAAAAATGGAGAAGCCTATACGCCAGGATTTTTGGAAGACTACGCGCAGGTCATCCGAGCAAGTTTGATGGGGTTTGAGGCATCGGGAGATTCAAAATGGCTGAACTTTGCGCAGCAGCTCACAGATTTTTGCCTCGATGAATTTTATGACAAATCAGATGGCTTCTTCTTTTTCAATAACCCAAAAGCGGAAAAACTCATTGCCAATAAAAAGGAACTTTTCGACAATGTGATTCCAGCTTCCAACTCAGTGATGGCTCGAAATCTTCACCGGCTTTCATTGGTTACTTATGAAAATAAGTACCAAGAAATCGCTTCCAAAATGCTTGGAGGTATGAAAGAACTGATTCTGAAAGACCCTGGATTCCTTTGCAATTGGGCAAATTTATTTCTGGAATCACTGATCCCAACTGCTGAAATTGCGATCGTAGGGAAAGGTGCTAAAGAAAAAGCATTGGCTCTGCAAAAGGGCTATCTCCCAAATACCCTGATTACTTTCTCCGAAGAAGTGACAAAAACTGCCCCAATACTTTCAGGAAAAACACCAGATTCGTCAGGAAATGCCTTAATTTATGTGTGTTTCGATCATGCCTGCCAAAGACCGGTAAGTTTGATCGCCGACGCTATTTCACAACTCCCCTATTTAGCCTAATCCCTTGGAAAGCCTTTTTGGAGATCAAGATTTATTCCCTGAAGAAAGCGGAAATAATTTCGCCGACATCATCTTGCCGGTACCGATTCCGCGGATGTTTACCTATCGAATTCCCAAAAGCCTAAAATCAGAAATCAATCTCGGATCGAGAGTCATCGTGCAGTTTGGGAAGCGAAAAGTCCTGACCGGGATTATCGGAAAAGTACACAACAAGGCACCGCAGGCTTACGAAGCCAAACCTATCTTGGAGGTTTTGGATATCCAGCCAAGTGTAAACCCAATTCAAATCCGGTTTTGGGTTTGGATGGCAGATTATTATTGCTGCCATATTGGAGAAGTAATGCATGCGGCATTACCAGCAGGATTGAGACTCAGCAGTGAAAGTAAGGTGCAGCTTAACCCGAATTTTGACGCGGAGACGAGTAAGTATCCACTGGATGAGCGCGAAATAAAGATTCTCGAAGCTCTCGAAAGTAGCACCGAGCTGAGCTATGAGGACTGTGAGAAGGTACTTGGGATAAAAACTATTCATCCGATATTAAAGAGTCTGGTCGTCAAGGAAGCGATTTTGATTTTTGAAAAAGTGCAGGAGAAATATGCACCAAAAGTGGAGACACGGATCCGCCTAGTCAATGAAATTGCTAAAAGTAAATCTGCCATCGAAGAGATCTTTCAGGCTTTGGCTTCCAAACCAAAGCAGGAATCCATCCTAATGAAATACCTACGGGATGTTCCCGTTTTTCAAAAGCTTCATCTGAATGAGAAAGGAGTCGACAAAACTACAATTTTGGAGGAAGGTGATTCGGAGTCTTCCTTGAAAACCCTGATCAAAAACGGAATCTTCGAATCCTTCAAAGTCATTGTCAATCGAATTCCCGAAGAAGAACCTGAGAAAGAAGCAGCAAAACTTTCGTTAGCTCAAGAAGCAGCCTTCGTAGATATTAAAGCACAATTGGAAGAAAAACAATCGCTGCTATTACATGGAGTAACTGGGTCCGGCAAAACGGAAATCTATATCCAGTTGATTCAAGAAGTGTTGGGCTCTGGCTCGCAGGTTCTTTTGCTTTTACCGGAAATCGCGCTGACTACACAGATCGTAAGCAGGCTGAAGAAGGTTTTTGGGAGTCAGATGGGAGTCTATCATTCAAAGTACTCTGATAATGAGCGTGTGGAAGTTTGGAATGGAATCTTAACAGGCCGGTTTTCATTTGTAGTCGGTGTTCGCTCCTCGATTTTTCTTCCTTTTGACAGCCTGGGCTTGATTATCATTGATGAGGAGCATGAGTCTAGTTATAAGCAATTTGATCCAGCTCCCCGATTTCAAGCGCGCGATGCAGCTATAATGCTCGCTTATTTTCACCAAGCTAAAACAGTTTTAGGGTCAGCGACGCCATCATTTGAATCCTATTATAACGCACAGCAGGGGAAATATGGCTATGTAGAATTAACCAATCGATTTGGTGACGCAAGCATGCCACAGTTTCACTTGTCGGACTTAGGTGCTGACAAGCGAAAAAATCTCCTCAAGCTAGACTCCACTCGAATGATGCGTGAGCGGATTCAAGAAGCATTAGACAATCAGGAACAAGTCTTGATTTTTCAGAACAGACGAGGGTATTCACCATATATACAATGTGAGGATTGCGGCTGGACTGGTCAATGCGTTCAATGTGATGTCAGTCTTACCTATCATCAATACTCGGAGGAGCTTCGATGCCACTATTGTGGCTACAAGGAGAAGGTCCCAAGCTCCTGCCCAGCCTGTGGATCTACCCAACTCACTACAATGGGTATGGGAACCGAGCGAATCGAAGAGTCTTTGAGTTTGCTTTTTCCAGAGGCAAGGATGGGACGAATGGACCTTGATACCACTCGAAATAAATTTGGCTATCAGCGACTTTTGGATGAGTTTGGTGCTGGAAATCTCGATATTTTAGTCGGTACACAAATGATTACCAAAGGCTTGGATTTTGGAAGAGTGACCGTGGTGGGGATTTGGGATGGGGATAGGATTCTGAATTTCCCAGACTTTCGAGCTGGCGAGCGGGCTTACCAGCAAATCACTCAAGTTGCCGGGCGAGCAGGTCGAAGAGAAAAGCAAGGCCAGGTCATCATTCAAACCAGGAATCCTGAAACTTACCTTTACGAGCAAGTAATCAAAGGTGATTACCGGGATTTTTTTCGACAGGAAATGATCGATCGAAAGAAATTCTATTATCCACCCTACGTCAAGCTTATTAAAATTACGACTCGACATGCTGACTCGAAAGTAGCGGAAAAAGCGGCACTTCACCTCCATCATCGCATGTCAGAGATAGGTGTGAAAAAGATTGTCTTGGGGCCTGAGAAAGGGATTATCGCCCGAATCAAAAATCAATATCAGTTTGAAAGCTTGATCAAATTAGAGAAATCAGGCAACTCACAAGCAGTATTCAAGGAGCAACTTGCTGCCATATTTGAAGAGCTTACCGCTAGACCGGAGTTTCGCTCCGTTCGATTTATTGTGGATGTGGATCCTTCTTAAGATTTAAGATATCAGATTTTAGAAATAAGATTTTAGTAAAAAAGTGTTTGATTTTTCAAATCAAACTTACTTAGTTAGACTAATTCAATGATAAGTGTCCCGGTAAAACTCCTAAAACGAGCTACGCCTCAATTCCTCTCTCATTCCTTAACTTTTTCGCAATCAAATTCTTAACTTATGTGTATCACATCTAAAACATGCGCATAAAATGAAATCTAGCATGACTCAAAAGTCACACACTGGGATGATTCTAAGTCATACGAGATTCCATGTGACCTTTAAAAAACAAATTATAATCATATGAATACCCATGACGAGTGGCCGACACACAGGGGGATGATTATATC
>JAFMBQ010000094.1 GCA_017858365.1 Algoriphagus sp.
GCAGACGGATCACGTATTGAATGCTATCGCTTCCTACTAGACTATCCAGTTGCCAGCTTACTTTATTGTTAGAAAATGCTCCAGCCGGTGTAGAAGAAATATATCGAGTACCTGATGGAAGTATATCTTCTATAACCAAGTCATTGGCTATTCCCTTGCCACTGTTGGATACAGAAATACTGTATTCAAACTCAGTTCCTGCATCTACTGTCAGTCCACTCAAAGGTGATTTCCTGATTTTCACCACTGGAAAATTAGGAATCACCTCTAGCTCTTCAGCACTATCAGAATCCTCCTGACCTCCTTCACTGTTTTGTACGATTGCGGCATTGCCTATGAAACCCGGCTTTGCCGATTCCGATACCTGCACCAGCAATTCATACCTCAGGGTATCACCCGGTGCCAGCGCTGGAATAGACCATTCTACCTGACTTTTGGAAGCATCGTATATACCGGACTCCGAGGATATATATCCCAACTCAGCCGCTAACACATCGCGTATCGTTAGTTTATCCGAATTACTTGGCCCTGAATTCCAGACGCTGATCTGATAGCCAACTATCTCTCCTGGATAGACAGGATTGACTGCCTTTAATGTTTTTTCAATCTCAACAGAAGATTTACGCGTCACTAAGACCGGTTCTGCCTCTGCTTCCAGCTTGCCGCCTGGAACATCTTCTCCACTGACCGTGGCCGTATTTCTGAGAAAAGTACCTATTGCAAACGATGGCAATACTTGCAGACGGATCACGTATTGAATGCTATCGCTTCCTACTAGACTATCCAGTTGCCACCTTACTTTATTGTCAGTAAATACTCCAGCTGGTGTAGAAGAAATATATCGAGTACCTGATGGAAGTATATCTTCTATTACCAGGTCATTGGCCGTAAAAATACCATCGTTTGCTATGGATACAGTGTAGGATATTTCATTTCCAGCAAAGATATTTAATGGTGATTCGAGATTAGGTAACTTTTCAAGTCTAAGCACTGGGGCACAAGTAATCAATTGAACCTCAACCATTGTAGATTCTAGGCTTTCACAGTTTTGTAAATTTTGACTAACCGCATAATATTTTCGCCCGTCGGTAAGCCTGGTAGTTAGAGGTAAGGGAAGAGTAAGGTTTTCATCGGAATACCAATTAATCTTATAGATGCTACTCAAGCTGGGGATATCCCCCAAAGTTTTATTTGATTCCAAACAGAAACTTGGGCTATTGTCAGGAAAAACAGGAGCCGGTAAAATTGGACCTACTTGAAAATTAACCCTTTTAAGCCGAAGAGGGAGTGTGCTACATCCAACCTTTGTTTTTGCTCCTAAGAAATAGGTGTAGTTACCCGGCTGCGCATCATTAATTATTAAATATCCATCTGAAGTAAGACTTAGATTTGGGTAACGACCTGTACTTATTTTCTCGACACCTAGCGAATCGATAAACCATTCAAACTGAAGCTCATCACTCAAAAAACTACTTGACGGACTTATTTCAGGTTTCAGCTCGATGATATCACCATAGCAATGAAAGCCGTCGCCTGAAACAACTAAATCATCGCTAGTGGGAAGTGCCTTCACCTCAACGGAATAAGGATATCGCGATGAAGATTCACAGTTTGATCGAAAAATTTCGATCCAATACGTATAGACACCCGGGGTATTTAATACCGGAGTGGTATATCCCGAACCTGAACTCAGTTCGGTCCCTCCTTCTTTCTTTGAATACCAGCGAAGAAAGGTATTTTGTCCAGGAGTTACTACTAATCTTTTTGAGTTTCCGTCACAGATCTCAACTGGATCGGCGGAAATATTAGGTACCGCAAAAAACATCTCTGCAGAATGGACTCCTATTCTAGGAACGAAGGACTGGAGAGAAGAATAACTTTTAACCAAGACACTGACATATGCCTCAGATTCATCCAATAAATCAGCAAAAATTGTAAATGAATATTGACCGGATTCTTTTACTACGCTGACCTTAGATGAGTTGAGAAAATATTCACTACTTACTTTCCTTGTTCCGTTAAATAGCGTCAGGCTGACTGAAGAAAGGTTAGGTAAGGCACCTGCTAAGTCTGGAAAAGAAAGATTGACCTTCACACTATCTCCTTGACTACCCGTAATAGGAAAGATGAGATTTTGCCCTATGAATCCACCAGCAAATACATTTCGGGTTGTTTTAATTTCAGAATTTGTCAGAGGATCATCATCAGTTGCCCCATCTGGATTTGAAACGACGCAACTGGGACATAAATTACTGATAATGGTAGAAGAACCCGAAATATTACAATTGTCAAGAGAAATCTCTATCGGCTCAACGATCACGGAAAACTCAACCTTAGGACTAACGCAACCAGAAAGGCTATTCCTACTCAAAAGACTAAAGATATAAACGCCTCTAGGCAATTCCCGATCTACAAAAAAATGATCTGTGACAGCTAGTTCCCTTCCATAACTATCAAACCAAATAAATTCAATTACATTATCTGGATCTTCAATAGGATAACTAGCCCTTATCGCAACTCCGAAACCTTGAGGAGAGAAGTAAGAAGTTCCCTGCGGCAAGACTGGCGCCAATACATTTGATTGCTCACAAGCAACACCATCTCTGATCAACTTCTCATTCAGAATTCCTTCAGCGGCTATAATTGGAAGTGAAAGCAATAAAAAACATAAAAAAATACTAAAATATGATGCAATCTTTGCATATTTAATTCTTGCGAGCAAATAATCCAAATTCCTAGAAGTAAGTATCCATTGGATACAGCTACAAAGGCAAATTAAAATAGTCAGAGAATAAACAGCATATTGTTTGTCTGCACCAAAAAGATTTTTATTCATTTTTTTTTTAAAAATTGTTATTAGAGATTAAATTTCTACGGAAAAACAAAGACTCAATAGTTTTCGAGTATAGATAATAGATTCTTAAAGCTACTGTCTAGAATTGAAAAATAAATGAGTAAATCTAGGCTTGCATTGTAAATACAATGGTAATCACTTTGAGGATATACTTGAAAAATAAGATGTGGCAAAAGATGTTTTTATCACAAATTAGAAATAAAAAGCACTTTTTTAGAAATTAAAAGGCTTATTTAAAACCTAGATAATAAATTAAATAACATGGGGTTAATAAGAAATTGTTGAATATTCGAGAATACCACATCCTTCCGCAAGTATTATTTGACTGAAAAAAGATTTTCAAACCTTTCATTCGGCAGGGTTTACTTTCCGAGCAATTGATAAAAATCAGTAAAATTTGATTAATTGCAAGGTTTCCCTAATTAAGAAATTGGGTCTAGGTTTTTTTAAAAAACTTCTAAACTCATTGGGGACCCCGTACATTCAGAACTCACGAAATCTTCAAGAATAAACTTCAGAAATTATACAGCTCTTGGTACACAGCAAGAAAATAGATACTCGCTTATTACATTTGTACCCACGCTTCAGGGGAGGCCAACAAAGTCAAATAAGAAAAGATATTCTTCCAATGTTTTGTCTATAATACAAATCATAATCCGTAATCCAAATAAAAAGTGTAGCTCAAAAAACAACAATAATTCATATTCAAATTGTGACGTTCAAAAAATGCTGGAATATTGTGACCTATGACATTATACTTAATAACATGAATATCTTGAATCTCAAAAGTTCCCTATCCTAACGTTTTTATTTTTTTACGAACCACTCCACTGTATTTATTCGGCGATAAACCAAGTTCACTTTTAAAAACATTGCTAAAAGTAAATCGCGAGTTAAACCCACATTCACTCGCTAATGAATCTACAGTATATAGAAGCAAATACCCTTCATCAATTTTCTTTTTAGCAAATTTGATTCTATACTCATTAATTAACTCTTTAAAAGATTTTTTAAAAGTCAAATTCAAAATTTTAGGAAGTAACCGTGAAGGAAGATCTGCTTCCTTAGCAAAATCACTTGTGGTAAGTTCTGCAATTAAAAATATCTGGCTTACTTCCAATAATTGAATTAGCCGAGATTCTACTTCACTTTTGTTTAAATCTAAATCCTTCCAGTCTAGGGAAGGTTTAAAATCAGATGTATCAGTGGGTAATTGGGTCTTTTTCTCAAAAATGAGAGGGTTTTTAACATTATTTAAGCCTAAATATAATGTAACATTCCTGAAAACATAAATATTATAACTTATCACTAAAACTAGTAAAATTAAAATAAAGATATTTTTGTTTATGAATAAATGAAGCACTTCAAAAAAAGAGATAAAATTCAGAAAAAATAAACCTATAAGTGTAACCATTATTAACAAAATATAAAATATCGTTCCGATAAAAATACTATTTGATTTTCCTTTAATAAATTTTTTAAAAGTTTCTATTTTAAAATTAAAAACCAAAGCGACTACAATAATAAAATAAAAAATCATCAGGACCAAACGAAACAGTTCTATCCATATTCCCGGAATCAGGCCATGTACAAATATTACTATGGCATACATGTCGAAAAATAATTCTTCAAGAAGGACTAATTTTTCACTTTTAGACAGCATATATAGAGGTATTAATTCTAAAAAATGAATAAAAGCAGGAATAAAATGAATAACGTCAGTCTTCTTAAAATACTGACCTTCATTTATAGCATACTTTATAGCCAAATAAAATAGTGGAAACATCAAAAATCCGATTGGACTAAAAACTTTCATCAAATGTGGATATTCCCGAAGAAATTCACCTGCAAGAAGAGATGTGCGAAATAAAAGGATCAAAGCGAAAATTAACACAGAGCCTATTAAGTACTTAATTCTTGAATTGACTTTACTAATATTAAGTAGGAGTAAAATAGAATTATAGCATAATATTAAACAACATAAACACAACAATGTAGGAAGAATAAACATAGCTTAAAATTTGATTAAAATAGTTAAAGATATGTAGAGGAGACAAATAATATCATATCATATTTGAAATATACAACCTATCGTTATTGACCATTCTGTTGATCAAGTCGTGAAAGATGGTTTCTTTATTCTGAGAGCGATTGATTCGGTATGAAAACTCACTTCGGTAGCGATCAATATGCCTCTTGCCTACCCAGGAATAAGTCGTTCGTATCTCTGATTTCACCTGATGGATCATGGTATGAATTGCTTTAAAATTCAAGCCCAATTCACTTGGAGCCTGTTTGATTGCGTAATCCTTTCCGATTGGTCTGTATCCTTTCCATTCATCTGTAATCACTTGGGCGGCCTTGTCAATATGGCGCTCAAAAATGAGTCGAGGAGATTTGGCTAAGAAATCGTTGATTTTGGAGGCGTAAAACCGCCTCACTTTTCCTGCCCCAGAAAGTTCCAAGGCACATATCACCTTCTTTTTCTTGCCTCCACAGCTACTTCCTGTGTGTCCAACTTCTTGGTCTCCTACTACAAACTCATCCACCTGAGACTCTCCTTACATAGGGTAATATCACCCCAATTTCATTAACTTGCGTTCTTTATGCATGAAACTCATGGCAGTTTTGCGATTAATCGCATTACGCTTGGCTACACACATGGCAGAGAGAACCTTAGTACTTGAACTCATATCAAAACAGATATAGAAAGCCTCTAAAAGACCAAATTTGACTTTATGAAAAGGCTGTCTGCGACAGCATTTTCTGTATCGCTACACTTATTATAAGTACGTGCGTGATCTTTTATTAGTTAACTGCCCTTATGACCACATTTGCAGAAAGTAAATCTATTCATCCAATTGAGATCTGCCAAATATTTCTTCCAGTCTACTTCCGATTGGAAACTTCTGCTATATTATGTAACTTGTTAGCCGTTAAAAACGCCCATTTTTTGAGTTTCCACTTTACAAACATATAAATTTAAATGATCAGATAGGTGGATCTAGAAACTATAATTCATTTTAAAGACTGATATTTTCCGTAGATAAATAAAGTGTATTTTTTTGTATACAAAATGTATACAGATATAATTATAAAAATAATTTACGAATTATTCGACATTATGAAAGTATAAAAATCTTTGTAAAAAAATTTCTTTTAGATCTTAACTATTCGGGAATTATTTGTCTAAATAGCTAAAAATGAAACCTCGAAATTCTAGTCAAAATAAGTTTTTTTTCGCTTAGGTTATCATTTTCAAAACCCTGAGGTCACCTTGGGGAATTTCTTGGTGTGTAAAGCACATAACTCCCACTGATCAATAGAAGTGGCTTATAAGAAGGCTGTAAAGCCTGGGTAGATAATATCTATCCTATTTGAAATAAAGCTGGAGTATAGAAAATGTTGCGTTTAATTTACCTTTTTGATCATTTAATTGAAAAAAACGAGAAACTATCAATTTCTTCTTTACATTTAGCCACACTACAATCGAGAACCACTCTTGCTCATAGTTAGTTTAAATCGATTCATAATAATAGTGTATCTGACTTATTTATCAGGAAGTCCCTAGACATTTGTCTAGGGCCTTTTATTTGGTAGCTAGTGTCAAATATTTTTTCATGAATCTTATTTGATTAGAAATTTGAATGATGGTATCAGATTATGGACTAAGATTACCTGCGACAACATTTTTGGAGGACCATTATTCTTTTATATGAGAAGGTGAATTGAATAAATCCGATGTGAAGATTTGTAATAAATTTTATCTGAAAAGTTACTGAATAATCAATATCAATTTTGATCGAGATAAAAAAATTATAAATCTTACAAAAAGGGAGAACGGGATCTTGATTTTGATAAAATTGGGTTTGACTACAAAAACAATTGTAGCTCAATTAAAAATCTCAATTAGTACCGTTGGAAGTCATCGCTCAAAGATTATACTTCAATTGGACACTTCCAATGTGATATACGCTATCTATGAACTAGGTAAACGTGTTATTTAGGATTAATAATTATTTTAAGCAATTAATTTCTTATTAATTACAAAATTGTACGAGTAAGCCAATTTCTTGTTACTTTTTCGGCTAGGATTTCGTCCAATTTTAGGATAGTTGGACAAATTTTTCATCCATATATCTGAATCTTTCTCTTTTTTCAAAAACATTGCAACATAAAAAAGGAGGCGACTAGCTTCAAAATAAAAAAAAATCAAATTATTTACAGTTATGTTCAAAATTCTAATTGGAGGTTTAGCAAAAGCAAAAATAGTATTTGTAATTATTTTCGCTCTAGTATTTGACTCAGCAAGAGCTCAAAACTCCTCTTATTCCATTGAAGTTTCTGCAATAGTAGTGGAGAATCTTCGGCTGACTACCGTAAGAGATCTAGACCTATTAAGCCCCCCGGTACAAGGTGGACTGATAAGTGTAAATCCCATCACCAGTACGTATGCAGGGCTATTCAAAATCCAAGGAAGTCCAAATAGAACAATTCGAATCAACTACACCCCAAGAGAATCAATCATCGAACAAAATGAGGGTTTAGGTGTGGTCCAAGCACTGTATTCCATGAGTGCTGCCGGAGAAGATATTCAGTCTGGTAGTTTCTTGCTGACCCAAGGGTCCGCTGATGTCACCATTGGAGCCTTGGGTGAGGTTTTTATTTGGCTGGGAGCAGAGTTTGATATTTCCCAAGCTGTACAAGGAAATTACCTTTCTCAATTTGTTTTAGAATTTGAGTATATATGATGACACGAGTTGTAATTCTTTTTGTCTCCCTTACATTTTCCCTCCTTGGGTTTTCGAAAACTTCCTTTGGGCAACGCCCAACTATTTCCACTTGGTCAGGAAGCGACAATATTACGATACGACCGCTAGGAATGGGAAGTAGTAGTTTGAATTTTAACCTGCATTCGAGTGTGATTACCGCTAATTCAGGCCCCGTTCAGATTCGCAAAGAAGATGACAACACTGCTGTTTTTGAAATTGAGGCTCCAAGTGAATATGAGATGGTGATAACTATGGATTATACTCCATACTTGGCTAAAGAGGGAGATTCTTCCATAGATCAATCTATTCCTATGGTTTTCTATATGTCATATCACAACCAAAATGCCGCCAATGAAATCGTAGCTAAAAAAGAAAGTATTGATTTGCCTGCCGGGATTACAACTATCACGATTCCTGTTAACGGTAAATTTGCAGGTATTCCATTGCCCTCTAATTCAGTATTTGGAGGGATTTTAGAAAGACATAAATCGGTAGTATATCTGTTTGTTTATGGGACTTTGGGGCCGATCCGATCTGTTTACGCTGGAGAGTACAATACTCGAATTTCTATCCATGTAAATGTGGCAGGTGAGACGAATTGAGCTTATTTTATTCTTGATTGGGTTTGCCTGTTTTATTCCACAGGTTGGGATGGCCCAAAACCAAACGTTAAGAATCAACATAGAACTACCCGCTGGAGTGGGCTTAAGCTCGGGATCAAGTTCAAAGCTAGACTCTGAGAGAAGTGTAACCAATGAAGTTGGACCGGACCTTTATGGGGAAACAGTGAAAAACTTTGCCTTGATTGCAGACGATGGTTCCTTTGTTAAGTTGACATGGATAAAGATGCAGACATTTGAGAATAGTCAATTTTTACTCGACTTTAAAAACCAAAATGAAACAGGCAGACCGATCCCATCCTATTTTTTAAACGATAATACCAACAATCTTCAGAGCGCTCAATCCCTGAAGGAATTTCCAGCTTTATTGAATTTTAATCAAAATGGGCTCTTGATCAGAAGTTTCGTGCCTCGAAGGATTACGCTAAGCGCCTGGCTTGGATTTCACAGAGACAATCAACCAATGACTTTGGTTTTAGAGTATTTTTAACCCTGAATACATTTCCAGATACTGCCCTTCTAATCTTTTCAGCGGGTGAGATCCTTACTGTAAACAAGCCTGCCTTAAAAATGCAACTCGTGCGATGTTTTCTAAAAAAGTCCATAAAGACGTATCTGTTAATTCCTGGAAATTCTTACTCCCGAGCAAAAAAGTGATTTTATTTACATTTTAAATCACTTCATTTTATCATTATTTTTAAAATCAAAAGGAATCAATAAGATTCGTTCCTTTAAATTCAGTTAAGTAAGGGTATGATTCAGCTATCTAAACTACATTAACAGGATTTGAGGTATGTGCCCGTCTAAACGTTATATAAATTCTATTTCTTGAGGAATTTACAGAGCTGAGAACCAATGATATTTTTCACAACCTGTACAAAATGGCTTATGGTAAGATTCAGTAAGTAGTTGTAATGAGCATTGTTAAAATGTCTCCTTTAAAAAATGAAGGTGAGAATTGAAGTTTTTAGCAAGTCATTGAAAAGCCTGACACCGAACCGCATCAGCTACAAGCTGATATCCAATTTGAGTTGCAGTGAAACAACCTAATCTTATAAGAGTCCTCACTTTCGAATGGAATACAACTTATACATTTTTGCATTTAGTTCATTTTTGATGTTGGGCTTTTCGGTTCACATGCTTTTTACAACTATTGGCAATACCTATTTGAATAAATTATTGGCTGCCATGATGGGGATGCGTGGGCTTCAGATGCTGTATTATATCGCAATAAATACTGGACAAACCTTCTTTGTTTCTATAATAATTAATTCGTTAGGTTCCTTTCTATTTATGTATGGAGCTTTCTTGTACCTTTACATAAGAGGTTTTATCAGGGATGAAAGCCGATTGCAGAAAAAAGACTTACTTCATCTTATCCCATTTTTAATAGCTCTAATAGATTCCATTCCATATTATTTTTTGGATGCTGATACGCGTGCGAATTTTATTTCAGATGTTATCGCTCACCGAGCATTTTTTGTTTCGGATAGTTTTGGGATTTTTCCATATTATTTGATCTCCATATTTCGATACGTATTACTAGTAACTTATTTTATTTTGAGTTGGCGCCTCGTCATAAAATCTGGAATTATAAAATTCAGAAAAACAAATCCGATTGTAACAAATTGGATTTTATTCTTTCTCTTGATTACAACCTTGTCAAATTTGAGTATGGTAGTCAATTTTATCATAAATATCTCTGCTGGGGCTTCAACAAGTAATCTATTCTTAAGTAATTATAGAGTTTTTATCCAGTCTACCATTTTATTAGGTTTTTTCGGATATCTTTTTTACAATCCAAAGATATTGTACGGGTTTGTTTTTGTCTCAAAAGAATTCGCAGCTACCTTAAAACCAATGGATTTAGATTCGAATGAATCCGCATATTCAGATGAACTTATTGAAAGTCAAGAATCAAAAAAACCACCAAGGGCTACTAGAAAACAAGCTTTAACTTTCAGTGAAGAAGAAATTGTTAGAATTAAAGAAAAAATGATCTCGCTTATCGAAACCGAAAAGCCGTTTCTCAATCCTGATTTCTCTGTGGGGGACTTAGCGGCCAAAATGGGATTACCTTCCCATCATTGTTCCTACATCCTGAATGAATATGTTGGTAAGAATTTTAGGGAATGGGTGAATGAATATCGGGTAGAATTCTTCATTGCGCATTATCCAAGTTTAATAGCCAACCAAACTATTGTAGCTATTGCATCGAAATCAGGGTTTAAAAATAAGAATACATTTTACAGCGCATTTGAAAAAGTGACAGGCCAAACACCATCTCAGTATTTCGATTCTTAATTTTTTGCTATATTTTTTTTAAAAGTAATTCCAGCTAGTTCCACTACCCTTTTTTCTCCAACTCTTGTAATTCGTTGATCCTTTATAGCATCCGGAGTTCTATGGTATTTCGCAAACTGGTCACATGCGGACAATCATAGCTAGCAACTTGTGTTTTTTGTCCAACTATGCGATGGTTGGACAAATTTCAGTCTCTGTTTAAATTTATTTTCTGCTTGTATGTGGACTTTTGCCCGACTGGTAAATCTTCCAGGTTTCCTAATAGAAAAAACCAGAAGGTAAACTAAAAAAAACAATTCTTCCATTTATTTCATTCAAGCCATGAAAAAAACAGTTAAAATTCTAATCGCTGCGCTGTTCGCAGTAAGCTTTTCATCCTTGGCCAACGCACAATCTGCCTCTATTTCTGCCAATGCGACGGTAATCAGTGAGCTAAAAGTGACAAATCAGGCAAACCTGAACTTCGGTACAATAATAATAGGTCAGACTAAATCTATTTACTCGGATAATTCGGTAGTAGTATCCACTGGAAATTCACTTGGTAATACAAACCGAGGCCAATTTAGTCTCAGTGCCGGTATAGGATCCAATTTGACACTCACATTTGTTTTGCCTTCCAGCTTGACCACTACAGGTGGAGCTATCCTACCTATTTCTTTCACTGATGATAATCCAAATAATTTAAGCTCAGCTATCGGTTTTGAAGATGGAGATGGTAATGTGGCAAAGGTAACACCAGGAATTCCTTATGTAATTAATGGTTATAATTCTGCTTCCGAAGTCAAAAATGCTAATGTTTTTGTAGGCGGTCAGGTAGATGCTACTGGTGTTGGTGTTAGCACTGGTATTTATACTGGGACTATTACACTAAGTGCTACATACAACTAAAACCAATTTAAAAAGTACCGATGGAAAAAATTCGTTCTGTCGGTATTTTTTAGATTTAGCTACTTCACTTTATTTTCCACTCATGGGTGGACTTTTGTGCCAATCATGAATCTCCGGGATGGACTGATTGAAAAAACAGAGAAAGCAAAAAAAACAGTTTTACAATTAATTCAAATCATGAAAAAAACAGTTAAAATTCTAATCGCTGCGCTGTTCGCATTTGGCTTTGCATCCTTGGCCAACGCACAATCTGCCTCGATTTCTGCCAATGCTACGGTAATCAGTGAGCTCTCAGTTACCAAAGGTAACGACCTTAACTTCGGTACCATAGTGGTGGGACAGACCAAGTCTATCGATGCGTATGACAATATTTCTGTATCCGATGGACCTGAGCTTGGGAGCGCTACTGCAGGTACATTCACTGTAAATGCTCAAAAAGGCTCCAATGTGAAAGTCTCTTTCATTTTGCCAACTAATCTAACAAGCTCAACAAGTAATTTACTTCCTATTTCTTTTAATTATGGTGATACACAAGTTGCTGCTGTGCAAGATGATG
>JAFMBQ010000095.1 GCA_017858365.1 Algoriphagus sp.
ACAAACACATCGACTATGAAGTAATAGCAATTCATGGCAATCAGCGCTACAAGGAATTTATTGTCGCACTTCAAGTGGAGCAAGTAGAGATTGCTCAAGGAAAAGGCCCCACTAAGAAAAAAGCAGAACAAGAGGCTTCTAAAAATGCGTGCGAAGTTCTAAAGATTGCCACTTAGTCGATAAATTCACATTTTGAAATCAATTGATGACTCCGATCAAAATTGCCGCAGCTACACTTAATCAGACTCCATTAGATTGGACGGGGAACCTTAATCGAATCATAGCGGGAATAAAAGAAGCAAAGCGATTAAATGCAGAAATGGTCTGCTTTCCTGAACTCACCATTACTGGGTATGGAAGCGAAGATTTATTTTTGAGCTACTGGTATCCCAAAAAAGCGCTGAGCCAGCTTTCCCTTCTTCTCCCACATTGCCAAGATATTACTGTTGTTGTAGGATTACCTATCCGCATTCAGGACAAGGTCTATAATACTGTTGCAGTGATAGAAAATGCCATGCTCAAAGGCTTTGTCGCTAAGCAATTCATGGCCATCGATGGGGTGCATTATGAATTCAGATGGTTTACTCCCTGGCTAGCCAATGAATTAATCGAATTTGAATTTGATGGAAAAACTTATCCTTTTGGGGATCAAACTTTTTATATCAAAGACATCCGCTACGGTTTTGAAATCTGCGAGGATGCTTGGAGAGGTTCTGTAAGACCGGGATATCTACTATGCGAACGCAAGGTAGATCTGATATTTAACCCAAGTGCTAGCCATTTTGCGATGGGAAAGACCCTAGAGCGTAAAAAACTGATCGAGAATAGTTCCTCCATCTTTGATTGTTATTACTGTTATATCAATCTTTTGGGTAATGAAAGTGGACGGATGATTTTTGACGGCGAAATCATGCTCGCTAAATCAGGAGAACTAATTGCTAGAAATAGTCTTCTATCCTACCAGGATGTCCAAGTGATGACTTTTGAGCTCAAACCTGAAATTCAGGAAATCGCTCCTATTCAATCTATAGAAGAGGAATTTGTCCAAGCTACTTCCCTAGGACTATTCGACTACCTGCGGAAAAGCAAGAGCAGGGGATTTGTTTTGTCACTATCGGGCGGAGCAGATTCTTCCACCGTAGCCATTTTAGTCTCCGAGATGGTGAAGCGCGGAGTAGCTGAGCTTGGACTTGAGAATTTTTTGAAAAAATCAGGAATGAATCTTACAGTATCCAGTTCAGAGCCCATCAAAGAAATAATTGGCCAGCTATTGACCACAGCTTATCAAGGCACAGAAAATTCGTCAAAAGATACGCTCGAAAGTGCAAGATTCTTAGCCGAGAGTATTGGTGCTACTTTTTATCACTGGAATATTGATGAAGAGGTCGCTTCTTACACCGGTAAAATTGAAAAAGCAATCGGAAGAAAGTTGACTTGGGATAGAGACGATATCACCCTACAAAATATTCAGGCTCGAACCCGATCACCTATAATTTGGATGCTTGCCAACTTGAATAATGCATTACTGCTTGCTACCTCTAACCGAAGTGAAGGGGATGTTGGCTACACCACTATGGATGGCGATACTAGCGGAAGCATCTCACCTATAGCCGCAGTGGATAAATATTTTATTCTACAATGGCTCAGATGGGCCGAGAAAAATCTAGATCAGCCTGGATTAGCTTTGGTTAATTCACTCCAGCCTAGTGCAGAACTACGTCCACTGGAGCGTACCCAAACGGATGAAAAAGACCTAATGCCCTATTCAGTTATTGTAGAAATTGAAAAATTAGCGATTCGCGACCGAAGATCTCCCCAAGATGTCTATTTAATTCTTTTAGATGAATTGGATTTGGAATCCACCGTTTTGAAAGGTTATATCAAAAAATTCTTCCAACTTTGGTCCAGAAATCAATGGAAAAGGGAACGCCTCGCTCCATCTTTCCACCTCGACGAATTCAATGTAGACCCTAAAACATGGTGTCGATTCCCTATTCTTTCAGGAGGATATGTCGAGGAACTTGAACAATTAGATCACCTCTAACTCCGAAAAAATGCTTGAATTGATATTAAGTTATGTAGTCTGGGACCCAAATCCCTCTGTTTTTGCCAACTTTGAAAGACTCAGGTGGTACGGTTTACTTTTTGCTTTGGGCTTTATCATTTCACAGCAAGTCATGGTTTATTTTTTCCGTAAGGAAGGCCAAGATGAAAACCTCGTGGACAAACTGACCATTTACATGGTATTAGCTACGATCATCGGGGCAAGATTGGGCCATGTTCTTTTCTATGAGCCTGAAAAATACCTTAGCAATCCAATAGACATCCTCAAAGTATGGGAAGGTGGTCTGGCAAGTCATGGAGCAGCGATAGCAATTATTATTGCGCTGTGGATGTATGCTAAAAGAACACCAGGACAAAGCTACCTCTGGGTGGTAGATAGAATCGTAATTGTCACTGCCATGACTGGAGCTTTGATTCGATTTGGCAATTTGATGAATTCAGAAATTGGGGGAAAAGAAACCAATAGTGACAATGGCTTCGTATATGGATGGCATATAGAAGAAATCCTTGCCTCCCTTCGAGTACCTGTTGAATCAATTGAGGCCTACAAGCCTACTGATCGAGATGGGGAGTTGAAAGGAAATGGAATTGTTCCGATGAATATAGATATTAAGGTAGGAAAAGGAAGTTACGACGTCGCTAATTTGGAATCTACCCTAAGAAGGGATGTCAAATATGCCTTAACACAATTCAATTCCTCTAAAAATTATTATGCAGAGGAAGTAGATACTCCGCTAGATCTATCGATTCAAGAGAAAAGCGATCATTACCTAGTCACAGTCAAAACCTTTGGTAAAGCAAAGCATCCTACTCAAATCTATGAATCGATTTCCTACTTCTTTATTTTCTTGATTTTATTTGCCATTTGGAATCACTACAAGGAACGGACACCTGAAGGGCTACTGATGGGATTATTCCTTATCAGTGTTTTCGGAATGCGTTTTGTTTGGGAGTTTTTCAAAGAAAATCAAGTGGATTTCGAAGAGACAATGGCTTTAAATATGGGACAATTACTAAGTATACCTTTGGTGATTGGAGGAATCGTTCTGGTAATTCTAGCTTTAAAAAATGGTCCAAAAGCCAAACTTAATTAAGGAACAGGATCATGGCCATGCCCTCCCCAAGGATTGCAGCTTAGGATACGTTTGATTCCTAGCCAGCCGCCCTTGAACACACCATGCTTCAGAATTGCCAGTTTAGTATATTCACTGCATGTTGGATTATACCTGCAACTGGAAGGAAAAAGTGGCGAAATAGTATATTGATACACCAAAACTGGAAATATTGCTATCTTTCTAAGAATGGTTTTAATCATAACTAATTCGAATAATAAACTTCAATCTTACAACCCTAAAAATCTTACTCCAATTCCATTTTGAAGTTTAAGTACCAAAATATCTTTTTATCCTTTGCACTTGCTGTACTATTGGCAGGTTTTTTTAGTGTCCAAAAATCAATAGCCCAAACCGATACCTCTTTGGCACCAGTTGATACTGGACGTAAGGTAAAAGTGAATAATATTTTTATAATTGGAAATGAAAAAACTAAAAAAGAGATAATTCTAAGAGAGTTGGACTTCACAACTGACTTTTACTACGATTGGGAAGCACTAGTGGAAATCCTTATCGCAGATCAGAAAAAAATATATAATCTGCGCTTATTTACCTCCGTTGATATCACTCCACTAGAAATCGACGATAGTGAAGTGGAGGTTTTGATTACCGTAAAAGAGCGGTGGTATATTCTCCCACAACTAATTTTTCAGCTTGCTGATCGTAATTTTGCAGAGTGGTGGACCAACCAAGGAAGAGATTTTTCAAGAGTCAACTTCGGCCTTAGACTGAGCCATTCTAATGTGGCTGGTCGAAATGAAAAATTGAGATTTTCTGGTCAGTTAGGTTTTACTAGGTCATTGGATTTTCAATACAGCAAACCTTATATCGATAAAAATCAAAAGCATGGTTTAGCTTTTCAACTCACGTTCAACGAAAACAAATCAATTCCAATCAAATCAGCATTCAATCGCCAAGTGTTTTATACGGCAGAAGATGAACGCGTACTTCGTAAAAATATAGGAGCAGCTGTCAGGTATACCTATAGGAGAAGTTTTTATAATTTCCATTTTTTCACTTTAGGTTATAATTTTACAAGTATAGACCCTGAAATACTCGTCCAAAATCCGAATTACTTTCGAAATGGGGGCACCAATCTCAGATATCTTTACAGTACTTATACTTTTAGACATGACAAGCGCGATAATGTAGCCTATGCTACAGATGGTGAATTATTACAGCTATCCATTACCAAATATGGGATCTTTTATGTGGATGAGTTAGACGAGGTAGAAGTCAGCATTACAGCCAATAAATATTGGAAAATCAATGATCGGTTTAATTTCAATACCGGACTGACTGCAGATTGGTTTCTAAGTGAGCGCCAGCCTTACACATTGGTGAGAGGAATTGGTTATTCGCCGGATTTCATTAGAGGGTATGAACTGAACGTAATTGAAGGTCAGCAGCTCTATGTGCATAAGAATAGTTTCCGTTGGAAATTTTTTGATAGGGACTTCGATGTTTCGAAGTTTTTCAAACTGGAGCAATTCAGCACCATCCCGATCCGATTGTATTGGAGTGCCAATTTTGACCACGGTTATGTCACTGATCGAAATAAAATTCCAGAAAACTCACGACTGGCAAATACCTATCTATTTGGCTACGGGACAGGAATTGATTTAGTAGGATTTTATGATTCAGTGCTTCGATTTGAATACTCATTGAATAATAGCGGGGAAGGTAATTTCTTCTTCAATTTCAAAGCACCATTCTAAAGAGAAATTTTTTAAGATAATTAGTTAAAAAAATAGGAAGATTTAGTTGGAAAATATTTTTTTTAACTAAATTACTCTTAAATTTTTCTAATTATGAAAGCTACTTTTTTACTCAGCTTTTTTTGCATGTTCAGTTGGACCTTAGTGGCTCAGACAGATCCCGTCACGCAGGTTCATGGAGGTAGGAATCAAAGCTTGGGAAACATTAGGGTCTTTGATAATTCAGCATTTGCACACTTCAACAATCCAGGAGCATTAGCCAGTTATAAAGTCAATCAGCTCGCAGGAGGATATGATAATCGCTTTGGTTTAGCAGAACTCAGCACGATTAATATTGCTGGAGCAATGTCTTTTGGTCCAGGAGTGCTAGGATTTGGGATCGCAAGGTCTGGGGGCAAACTTTTTAATCAGCAGACTTTGGGTATAAGCTATTCAAATCAGCTGGGTATAGTAAGCATTGGTGGTAAGTTAGAATGGTTTCAAACCCAAATTGAAGGTTTTGGAACTGGTAATTCAGCCATTTTTAGCTTAGGAGGCATTGCTGACTTAAGCCCAACCTTTTCGCTAGGCGCCACTATTTCAAATCTTAATCGAGCTAAACTAGGCCGAAATTCAACCCAGCGAATTCCCACAGGGATCTCTCTTGGCCTGAGCTACCATCCTAGCACGCAATTGAATTTTTATGCTGAGGTAGAAAAAGACATCCTGATTAACCCAGTTTATAAAATTGGACTCGAATATGAGCTTCATGAATGGATCGAATTAAGAACCGGAGTAAATTCTAATCCTGGGAGGCTCTTTTTTGGGCTGGGAATTAATTATGTGAAGATTGGTCTAGATCTGGGATATGGCCAAGTGAATCCACTTGGTAGTACAACGAATTTCAGCCTAACCTACGACTTAGATCCATGAACAGGTCTAGTAGTCTTTTATTTGCCATTGGATTGATTGGATCAATAACTCAGCTTTCCGCTCAGACTCCCCCACGAATCCAGATTGATTTAGAGCAATTTATTGAGCGGCTATTTCCTATCCAAGATGAGGAATTGGATTATGAATCGATCTATGAAGTCATGCTTCAAGTTTATTTAAATCCAATCTCAATCAATGATGCTGATGCTGAAGTTTTACAAGCCAGCTATCTTCTCAACCCAACCCAAATCTCAAATCTTATCCGCTATCGAAATGAACATGGACCTTTCATTTCCCTTTATGAACTTCAAGCTGTCCCTGATTTTGACCTCCAAACGATTTATAACCTAGTACCTTTCTTATCACTCGGGCGAGGCGATTTGGGCAATACCAAAAGATTTTGGGAACGGGTTCACTCAGAAGAACAAGCCTATTTACTCCTAAGACACCGGAGAACTTGGGAGACTCGCAAGGGTTTCACTCCCGCAGATACCAGTTCGACAGGAAGAATCTCCTCTCGCTACCTAGGAGACCAAAATGATCTTTATGTAAGGTTTCGAATCCAGCACAGTCGAGATTTCAGTTTGGGTTTAACATTGGATAAGGACGCCGGAGAGCAATTCATCTTGGATAAAAAGACTGCAAGATATGGCTTCAACTTCCTCTCTTTCCACTTGACCCGATATGAGGTAGGGAAATGGAAGACAATAAGTCTAGGAGATTTTCAGGTGTCATTTGGTCAAGGACTGGTGTATGGAGCAGGTTATGGTTTTGGTAAAGGGTCTGAGACTATTTCTACTGTCCGAAAGAGCAGTGTCGGAATCACACCTTATACTGCGGCTTTGGAGTTTGGTTTTTTTAGAGGCCTAGGCGCTACTTATAGATATAAAAACTGGAACAATACTTGGGTTTTTTCTTATGCACCAAGAGATGGCCGAGTGGCCGAATCAATTGATTCGCTTGAGAGTTCAGACAGTTTTATTTCATCTTTTTCTGAAAGTGGCCTTCATCGCACTCCAAGTGAACTCTCCACAAAAAACAGGCTGCGAGAACTTAGCTTGGGTTCCAATTTGCAATACACAAGCAGTAATCGGAAATTTCATATAGGAGGAAATATACTACATACCAAATTTGATCGGCGCTGGCAAAGGACTGCGACACCTTACAATCAATTTGAATATAGCGGAATTCAAAATAGTATTGGAAGCATTTATTCGAGTTATAATTGGAAAAACTTCTACCTGTTTGGAGAATCTGCCATTTCCCAATCAGGCGGTACAGGAACAGTTTTAGGTTTCATCAGCAGCCTGAGCAAGCAGATTGATATTTCCTTTCTTTGGAGAAATTATGATCGGGATTTCCATAGCTTTTATGGGAATGCTTTTGCGGAGAGTACACGCCCTATCAATGAGCGAGGAGCCTACCTAGGAATTCAAATTCGTCCAAACTTAAAGTGGAAAGTCAACTCCTATTTTGATCTCTTCCGTTTTCCATGGCTTCGCTATCGAGCCTACTCTCCTTCTTCCGGTCAAGAATGGCTAACTCGAATCAGCTATCAACCCAACCGAAATCTGCTTGCCTTTTTTCAAATTCGAAATGAAAAAAAGGATCGGAACCTTCCGGATTCTGGTGAACCAGGATTGGTTTACCGTTTGGCTACGATGAACAAAACGAATGGACTGATAAGCCTAGAATACCAAGTTTCAAAAACGCTTTTTATTCGCTCACGCTTTTTATTCAGTTCGGTAGAATTCAATGAAGTGAGGACGAATGGATTTATGATTTTACAGGATGCGCAGTATAGTTTCAATAAATTCCGATTTACTGGAAGAATAGCACTTTTTGATACAGACGATTATGAAAATCGACAATATACTTTCGAAAACAATGTGCTCTGGACCTTTTCTCTTCCTGCAAATTCCGGTCAGGGCATGCGGTACTATTTACTTGGGCAGTACCACTTCAACAGTCAATTAACTGGATATATTCGCTTTTCTCGAACCAATTATACGGACCGAGAATCTATCAGTTCAGGGCTTCAAGAAATCTCATTTCCCCATCAAACAGAAACCACTTTTTTGCTTAGATATATCCTTCACCGGTAATTTTCCATCAATGGTAGGTTTGAGGACTGGTTTTTCCCTAATTTCGAACAAACCGAAAAATCCATGAAAAGAATATTACATACTACCCTTTTGCTTCTTTTTAGTTTGAATCTAGCCTTAGCACAAAGTCTTGATCTCAGTAAAATGACTAAGAAAGAGGGCTTTGTCCCATTCTACCTCGATGAGGAAAAAGGAAAAATCTACTTAGAAATCTCCAAGTTGGATGAAGAATTTTTATATGTCAATTCCCTTACAGCAGGTATAGGATCGAATGATATAGGGCTGGATCGAGGTCAGCTTGGCGATACTCGAATCGTAGAGTTCCGAAAGACTGGCAACAAAGTGTTTTTGGTTCATAAGAATTACGATTTCAGAGCCTATTCTGACAATCCCTATGAAGTGCAGTCTGTCAAAGATGCTTTTGCTGAATCTATTCTTTGGGGATTTGAGGTAGCTCAGAATTCAGGGGAAAGCCTGATTGTGGATGCAACTACATTTTACCTGCAAGATGCACATGATGTTGGAGGTAAATTAGCACAGAGTCGCCAAGGTACTTTCAAAGTGGATAATAGTCGCTCTGGACTTTATTTTCCGATGACCAAAAATTTCCCTCAAAACACGGAAGTGGAAGCCACAATTACGCTTACTGGAAATGCCACTGGAGCCTATTTGAGATCAGTAACTCCCACACCAGATGCTGTAACAGTCCGTCAGCGGCACTCGTTTATTGAACTTCCTGATGATGCATACACCCCGAGAGCTTTTGATCCAAGAGCTGGGTATGGTAGCATTAGTTATATGGATTTCACCTCCCCTATTTCAGAACCAATTGTAAAACGAAACATCGCTAGGCATCGACTTGTAAAAAAGAATCCTAATGCGGCTGTCTCTGAGGTAGTCGAACCAATCATTTACTATTTAGATAGAGGAACTCCTGAGCCAGTAAAATCAGCATTACTTGAAGGAGGAAATTGGTGGAATCAGGCCTATGAAGCAGCTGGATTCAAGGATGCATTTCGAGTAGAGCTTGCTCCAGAGGGAATGGATCTTATGGATGTCAGATATAATGTAATCCAGTGGGTTCACCGATCCACTAGAGGATGGTCCTATGGCGCAAGCGTACGAGATCCTCGCACAGGTGAGATCATGAAAGGACATGTTTCCTTAGGTTCACTTCGCGTTCGTCAAGATTACTTGATCGCTCAAGGCTTAATCCAACCCTATGAAAATGGAGATACGCCTGATCCTAAGATGTTGGAATTGGCAGTAGCCAGATTGAAGCAACTTTCTGCACATGAGATTGGCCATACGATTGGATTGGCTCATAGCTATGCCACCTCTGCTGAGGGACGCTCTTCCGTGATGGATTATCCTTATCCTGTTATCACAGGAAATGCCAACGGGGATCTCCAACTAGACAATGCCTATGATGATAAAATTGGAGAATGGGATAAGTGGGCAATCACTTACGGATATGGATATCCTGAGCAAGGTCAATCCGAAGCAGATTTCTTGGAGAAAACACTGGAAGAAACTTATGCAGCAGGACATGAGTTTATCACCGATTCTGATTCTAGAAATCCAAGTGGTGTCCATCCAAGATCACACCTATGGGACAATGGCGAATCTGCTCCGGTAGAATTGAACCGAATGCTGGGATTGAGAAAAATTAAAATGAACAGCTTCGGATTGAACGCTATTCGTAATGGTGAACCTCAAGCTTTGCTCGAAGAAGTATTTGTTCCACTCTATCTGATGCATCGCTACCAAGTCGAAGCCACTTCCAAATTGATCGGAGGAATGGATTATTCCTACAAAATCAAAGGTGATAATCAGCAAATGCACTTCTGGATTAAAGCAGCTGATCAAAAAGCTGCTTTGGAGGCCTTACTGCTAACTATTTCACCGGCGATGTTGGAAGTTCCTTCACATGTATTGGCATTGATTCCTCCCCGACCATTTGGCTATGGCAAGACTAGAGAAACTTTTGTGTCTAGAACAGGACCAGTTTTTGACCCTATTGCACCAGCAGAAAGTGTAGTAGATTTGACCTTCGGACTCTTATTCGATGGAGGAAGAGCTACCCGATTACATATCCAAAATTTACAGGATTCTTCCTTACCAAGTTTATTCTCAGTTTTGGATGAGGTGACTAGAAATGTCTTCAGCTACACGGTTCCCGAAGGAATAGCGAGTGAGTTTAAATTTATGACCGAATCTAAATTGATTGATCATCTGATTTTACTTGCTGATAATCCTGAGGTGTCGACTACGGTGAGAGCTGTAGTCAGAGGATATTTGAAAGTCCTTAAAGAAACAGGTTTTATAGATAACACGCTCGGTTTAAAAAATCGTGGTGGCATCAATTCAGTACTTGGAATGCATTCGAGATATCTCGCCGATAAAATTCAAGCATATTTAGAGTTACCAGTCAAACTCACTCCTCAAGAATCTTTAAAAGTACCGGACGGAGCTCCAATTGGAATGGAAAATATGAGTTGTGACTATGATTTCTAAAGTCAATTAAAATTTTGATACGTATAAAAGCTGGCAACATTGCCAGCTTTTATTTTTTAATACATTGAACACTAGAAGGATAAAGATTATATTGAATTTTTAAATCTTTTATTTTTATGGTAGAGGCTAAAAAGAGATGTTTTGTAGTCATGGGTTTTGGCATCAAAACAGACTATGTCAATGGGAGGAAGCTAGATCTGAATAAATCGTATCGACTGTTGATTAAACCTGTAGTCGAGTCCAAAGGATTGGAATGCGTACGGGCAGATGAAATCACTCACTCTGGATCGATCGATATTCAGATGTATCGAGAACTCTTAAAAGCTGATTTAGTGATTGCTGATTTGTCAACTGCTAATCCTAACGCCATCTACGAACTTGGTGTTCGCCATGCACTAAGACCGTTTACAACTATTGTGATTTCTGAGGATAAATTAATCTATCCATTTGATCTTAACCATATACTCATCACCAGCTATCAGCATCTTGGTGATGCAATAGATTATGAGGAAGTGGAGCGATTTCGCGGAGCTTTAGGTAAGCTGATTGATACAGTCATCCCTAGACAGGAACCTGACAGCCCTGTTTACACTTATTTAAATTCGCTAATTCCACCTAAAATTCAAGAAGAAATAGAAGAGGCGATTGATGATATTCCAAAAACCCAGTTGTTAGAAAAAGGAAACTCACTTTCTATAATCATTCAAGAGGCTGAAGATTCCATCGAAGACAAGAATTTCGCAAAAGCTAAAGCATTATTTCAAACGGCAGTACAGCTATCGAATCTCAACCAAGGTCAAAAGGACTTGTATTTAGTTCATCGCCTTGCTTTTACAACTTATAAAGCCGCGCTACCAGATTTGGTCACCTCGCTTTACGAGTCTTTGAAACTTCTTGAATCTATTAATCTAGCCCATACTAATGATCCGGAGACAGTCTCTTCTGCTGGGGCAATTGAAAAAAAGCTATTTGAAAACGGAGAAGGTGATGAACACTTGGAGAATTCTATTCTATTGTTACAACGTAGTTATTACCTGTTAAACAATCGATACAATGCGATCAACCTTGCCCTGACTTATGTCTATCGAGCTTGTTCTGAATTATCACCGAGCAACCAGGAAAAAATTGCGGATTTAGTCTTTGCGCAGCGAACTTGGAAACGCGTCCTATTTCTTTGTGATCGAGACCTACCACTTATATTGGAGAAAGAATCGAACGACCAAACTCGAATAGAAAATAGAACCAAAGAGGGGCAAGAGCTGCAAGAATATTACAATGCTCAGAAATTTTGGATCGCAGTAAATCAAGCCGAAGCTACCTTTGGATTAGGGGATTTTGAATCTCATCAAAAATATCTTCAAACCGCCCAGAATATTCCTCATCATACTTGGATGTGGGAAAGCTTCTCAGATCAATTAGCTAAATTACGAGGTAAATTGGTTGCTGTGGGTGATTTAATCGAACCATCTTGGACAGCTCCTGTTTAATTAAAAATTAACTCCTTCATGCACAACCCTTTATTAGCAGAATTTGA
>JAFMBQ010000658.1 GCA_017858365.1 Algoriphagus sp.
ATCCATATTTGAATTCGGCCAAAGTCATCGCTCGAGCATCATTTTCAAGAAAGATCTTCTTTTGAAACCGTGCTTCTAGCTTTTCTAATAAAGTCTTTTTACCAAATCTCAAATAGGTGTAATTTACTCCGCCAAGCGAATCGATTAATCCTGGCATTGAGATTCCAATTGCAATAATCTTTTTAGAATCAATCCCAGTTGTAGCTAGATAGTTTTCAATCAGATTGCAAATGGACTCAAAAGTTTCTTCTTCGTTGTTTAAGGTAATCTTCTGACTTTCTTTAGGATGAGTTACTTCCTGATTACAGGAATAGAGGCAGAGATTCATGTTAAATTTAGAGAGGTCAACAGAGAGTAAATAAAAGGCATTCTCTGCTAGTCTATACAGATCTGGCTTTCTACCCCCCTGACTTTCAGCTCTTCCATGCTTTATGACCTCACCACTCTCCATCAAATCACCTAAAAGTGAATTGACAGTAGGAAGTGATATTCCAACTTCAGTGCAGATTTCACTCGCTGTATTTGCACCTTTCTGAAATAGGTTTTTGATGATCTTAATTTTATTGAGATAGCTCTTTAGTTCTACAACACCGTCCATCTTATCGATGAGGGCTTTTGGATTAATCAGATTCATAGGTCTAAGTTATACTTGAAGTAAGGGATTTTTTAGGTTTTAAAAAATACTTTTTTAAAAAAATAACTAAACCTGGCTTAAAATCTTTATTTTTTTAAAAATTCTTAAAGCTTTTTTTATCCTTTTGTTAAAAGATTTCAAATGTGATAAAAATTTTTAGAATGTGTTTTTTTTAGTTTTTTGATTTTAATTTTAGACTTTAATAAATCTGTTTTATAATGAGCATCAATTCATTGTTGAGTTCCGATTTGAAATCGGCTGTTTTTAAAGAAGTTGAGGAATATCTATCGAAGGAAGGATTCAGAATCGTCAAGATGGATCAATCTAGACCTTGGGGTGGCTTTTTCGTTTTAGATGAAAACCAAATCGAGAAATTTCAAGCTGCATATTTTCCAGATGTCAAACTTTCTACAGAACAACTTTCTCAGAAGCTGAGTCCAAAATTTTTGGTAGTAGCTCCAGGAGCTAGGCTTTCTTGGCAATACCATCATAGAAGATCCGAACTATGGCAATTGGCATTTGGAGAAGCTGGTTTGGTTAGAAGTCAGACGGATGAAGAGAACAAGTTAGAAGCAATGAGACTAAAGCAGACCGTATCTCTTCAAACCGGTGAACGCCACCGCCTAGTAGGTATGGCAAACTGGGGGGTAGTTGCGGAGATATGGATGCACTCTGATCCTTCTAATCCATCTGACGAGGATGATATTATACGATTAGCAGATGACTACGCTAGATCTTAAATTGAAAAAGCCTGAATTTGAACTAGCCCCCAAGAAGTGTCTAACTTTATGGGGGCACATTAATTTTCAGGCTTTTTTTGTGGAAATATGAATAACTGAGTCCTATTTTAAAAGATCAATTTTCTTGGCAATCTCCTCTGCCTCTGCACTGAGCTTATCCGAAGCGGTTCGATTGGTAGTGGACATTTTATGGGCCTCTGCAAGTTTAGCTGCATATGCTTCCTGTAATTTATCCTTCTCTGTTTTTTTCTTAAATAGTCCAAACATAATATCTTTTTTTAGTAGAACCGATGAGATCTAAAATGGTTTGTTTTAATCAATTTTGAAAAATGGACGAAAGTGTTTCTTCCACTATTTCGTCGTTTTTATAATTAATTAAATCCTCCAGCCTTCCTGATGGATTGTAGTATCTCCATGGACCTTCTTTTCGTCCTTCAATCATGATTCCCTCTGAAGCTTTTCTGCCATTTTCGTGATAGAAAGTCCAAGTCCCATCCGCTTTTCCTGATTTATAGGTTCCCTCAGATTCCTTTTTTCCAGATACATAATAAGTCATTCTGGTTCCATTCCCATCTTTTAGGGTGCCCTTATTGAGCTTTTGAATTCCGTCCAAGGCGAAATAATCCCCAACATTCAAAAGACGACCATTATCCCAGAATTCTTCTTGAGTAAGATTCTTATTGTCGTAGAATAGTCCCCAAATGCCATTTTCGAATCCTAACACAAAACTTCCCACAGATTTTAGCTGTCCACCGTCATAGTAATAGAACCATTGTCCAATCTCCATTCCAAGGCTGTATTCTCCCTCCGCAATCAGGATTCCAATTTTGTTAAAATATTTCCAGAGTCCAGTTTTAAGATCATTTCTGTATTCTCCGATGGAATATAAATCTCCTTCAGGAAAGTAGCTTTTCCATAATCCTGTTTTCATTCCGCTGGAATATTGACCGGATACGGATATTTCCCCCGTACTGTGATATTCAACATAGTCCCCTACAGGAACTCCTAATTCATAGGTTTTCCTTTTTGATATTGATTTGTTGGGATAGTATTCTTCCCATGTACCTACTGCGATACCAGTTTCATATTTTTCGATTCTCGCTAAGCGCTTATTTTCATAGTAATACTTCCAAGTTCCTACTCTATTTCCGTTTTCATCGTAAAATTCCTCTGCTTCGAGAGTTTT
>JAFMBQ010000659.1 GCA_017858365.1 Algoriphagus sp.
CAAAAAAGCGTAATCCAAGTATTTTTGGACACTTTGAAGCGTTGAAAACTAGTGAGAAACTAGAGCGGGGCGAACTTACTAAGCTCAACGAGCAGCGTCTTCAGGCACTTTGTGAGTTTGCTTTTGAGCAAAGTGAATTTTATAAATCCAGATTTACTAAAGCTGGATTTAATCCCAAATCCAATTGGTCTTTAGAAGCTTTTAAAAAGATTCCAATTACCACCAAAAGAGATCTAATTGACTCTAATAGGGAAATTCATACCCCATCGAATCATTTCAAAAAAAGATCTTTTGTCGAGACCTCTGGTACCTCAGGAGAGATTCTGACTTTTCATCGTGATGAATCATGGGATTCATTTAATCGGGCTGCAATTTGGAGAGGTTATAGTTGGTTTGGTGTCAATCCTTGGGATAGGAAGCTCTATTTCTGGGGATATAATACAGCACCCATCAAGCGACTGAAACTGAAGTTTATGGATTTTTTGGTAAATCGTTTTAGACTTTTCGATTATGATACCGAAAAGTTAAAAAAGCTAATTCCGAAGCTTGAAAATGTTCAAATTATCGAAGGTTACAGCTCAATGATTTATGAACTTGCTAATCTGATTGAGGGACAAAATCTCAAGTTTGAAAATCTCAAGTTAGTTAAAGGGACTTCAGAAAAAGTGTTTCCTCACTATCAGGAGATAGCGAAGAAAGTCTATAAAATGCCGATAGCAAATGAATATGGATCTACCGAATCAGGAATCATAGCTTTTGAGTGTCCGAAAGGAAGTATGCATATTAATATGGAGGGGGTATATGTGGAGCAGGATTCAGAGGATGGAGGAATCTTGGTTACCAATCTGATGAGTTTTTCATTCCCTTCCATTCGATATAAGCTTGGAGACCAAATTGTATTGGAAGATGAATCATTTCAGTGCTCTTGTGGAATGCAAGCTCCAGTCATTCGAGAAGTAACTGGAAGAATTGGCAAAAAGATTTTTGGTGCTAGCGCCATTTATCCGAGTCTCACCCTTTATTATATTTTTAAAAACATCTATTTCAATCAGAAGCGAACTATTGATTTTCAGGCGCATCAATTTGAAAAAGGGAAACTTCAAATATGGATCAAAGAGCCAGTTTCTAAGGATCTCTTTTTATTGATTCAATCCGAATCAGCCAAATACTTTTCAGATATTGATTTGGAAGTACTTGAAAATCACGATTTCAGACAGCAATCTGGGAAGCTTCGAGATTTTGTATCACACCTTGACTAGAATTAAATAAGCCCTATGTGCGGAATTGCAGGAATAATATATAAATCAAATCAAAAAGTAAGTGAGCATACACTTGAAATCATGGGGCAAAGTATCGCCCATCGAGGACCTGATGCAGCTGGTATTTTTGCTTTTGAAAATATAGGCTTTGTTCATCGGAGACTTTCGATTTTGGACTTGACCTCCGCCGGGAATCAGCCCTATATTTCTCCTTGCGGAAGATATGTGCTTGTATTCAATGGTGAGATTTTCAATTTTCAGGAATTTACAGCAGAGTTGTCCTCTAAAGGCTATCAGTTCAAATCTCATTCGGATACCGAGGTTTTACTGTATTTATTGATGGAATATGGATTGAAAGTGCTTCATCGACTCAATGGGTTCTTTGCATTTTCTTTTTGGGACAAAGAATCTGGAGACTTGATTCTGGCTCGAGATCGATTTGGGGTAAAACCGATGTTTTATTGTGATGATTCGGAAAAGTTCACCTTTGGAAGCGAAATCAAAGCTTTAATTGCTGCCGGATCAACTAAGATTTTGAATACCAGTGCGCTCAATGAGCTTTTTTTCTACCGTTATGTTTCTGGTGAAAATACCATGTATTCGGGAATCAAAAGATTACTTCCTGGACATTGGATGAGAATTTCCCAGTCGGGAAAAATCCTCGAAACCAATCGATGGTTTTCTTTAAAAGATGCAGCCTTGGCCCAAGAAAAGATTTCAGATCCGCTGGCTTGGTTTGAAGATACATTTCATCAATCTATCCGGTACCGAATGATTTCCGATGTGCCTGTGGGCACTTTGTTGAGTGGAGGACTAGATTCCAGTGCAGTTTTATATAGTCAAGCCTCTCAAGGGTATCAAGGGCTTAGTTCATGGAATATTTCATTTTCAAATTATAAGCATGATGAGTCCTCAGTTGCCAGAGATTTCTCAGAAAGCCTTGGTGTAGATTTCCATACACATGAGTTTACCGGAGACCAATTGATGAGTTTGGTGAAGGAATCTATCCATACTCATGATGAGCCACTCATGCATTTGCAGGATGGCCACATTCTGGGAATAGCTAGAAATGCCAAAGAAAAAGTATCGGTATTGCTAAGTGGGGAAGGAGCTGATGAGGTACTCGGAGGTTATGTGAGATACAAGGTTCATGACAAAGCCTGGAGATATCAATTACTTCAATCACTTCGCTATGTCCCAGAAAAATTCCTTAAGCAGGATCGACTTAAGAAAATGAAGCGATACCTCAGTGATGGGGATGAAGAGTTTCAAATGATGTCCAACAGCAATGAGAATTT
>JAFMBQ010000660.1 GCA_017858365.1 Algoriphagus sp.
ATGCCATCAGAATCTGGAACCATCCCTTGATGTGATATTAAAGAAAACAAAGCAATTGAATAGAAACCAGTCATACATTTTTTAAATTCTGTATGCTTTTCAGTGAAAGCTTTGAAATCGATGTTCAAATTATCATCAGCTGAAACGGCCACATTTTTAAATTTATATTCAACCTCATTATTTGTTTGTTCCTTATTAAAGAAATCGTGGGCTGCAAAAGCACTGAATAATTCAATAATGTGACCAGGATTTTCCTGATGGGTACCGCCGGTAATAGTATTCCCACCGCTTCCAAAGTCACTTAAGTTAGCTTCTGGCCAACCTAATAAATATAACGTTTTATATCTTTTCTGAACCGTTATATCTCGGTTATAAAATTGTAACGCAGCCTGACTATTTAGTGAAAAATATTCGGCATTTGCAATAACTTGATTCCCCTGCTGTTCCAACTGATTCTCATTCGGTTTATTAAAAGTAAAGTAACTGGTAATTAAGCTCGCCCCCATTTGGGCTTCAAACTTAACATTAGGACCCGAACCCAAATGAATTGCTTTTTCAAATGCGAGAGGAATTATGGGTATTGAAGAGGCTCCTGTACCGCCGAAAACAGAACCTAAAATAAAAACTTTTGCATTTGCACCATTAGCCGCAATGTCAAGAATGAAATCTCTAAATCTAACTTCTTTTTCATCCACATTTACTCCTTGTTGTACTCTACCAACCATAGCTAAAATACTTGAATACATCATAAACGAGCCTAAATGAGTAACTGCCCTGTATCCATGAGTGAGGTCAAATTTTAAAACCTTTTCATCAAATAGTAAATTGGCCAGATTCCTGCTATCCTCATTATTTTCCAAACCAGTGATAGCGCTAAAATTTTCAAAACCATCTGGACAAGGTATGACTGCTGAGGTTAAATGTAACTTTGCAGAAAAAAAGGTCTGATTTGAGGCCTTACTATCCCCTTTAATCCTAATGTAACGGTTTACTAATTCCTCCGCTCTTCTTTTATTACCGTTAGCCGCATCGGTATCAATAGTAAGAATTTTAATTTCTTTATCTGCAAACATGCCTATGGCACAAAGATGAACAAATGACTCCAGGCAACGCATCCCTGTGCCACCTACTGCAATTAAGTAAAGTGCCATATTATTTATTTTTAAAATTAAACCAAATACCCAATCTTGTTTGTCTGAAAGTACTGCTTAGAAGATAACCTAACAAGAAATATAACAGCGTACCGCATAATAATGCAATAATTGAATTATCTGATAAATTTCCATTATTATTGATTAATTGTCCTTTATCAATATTTCTGGTAAGTATTACTAAATAAAATAATGCTCCAACAAGTATGCACATTATTGGATTAAGTACACCTAATGCAATAAACCAAAATTTTCTTTGTTTATAGTCATATCCACTAGGTTTAAATGGAATAGACATTGCAATAACCCATGCAATTAATAATAATACAAGGGTTGAACTCATTGTAATAAGATAAGCTAACATAGTTGATGTTTTTAAAATTAATTACCAAATTTTAAATAAATAGTGTGCAAAGTGAACTCATTTATAATATAAAGTTCCCTCAATACCTGCTCCATAGATAATTTTAAAGATTTATTTGAAGTCCCATTAAAAGCTGTCAAGTCAAAAAACGAAAGTTTTTCTGTATTCATCCCAGACTTCAACTTAATTTCCAATTTATACAAACCAGTCTCATCAGGAACTCTTTGTGCATTATAATATTTATGAAGTTTCACCTTTATAAGTTTTTTACCTCCTTTTTCAACAGTAGTTACATCAAAAAATTCTTTTGCATTTTCTATTTTTTTCATTGATAATGGTTTAAGTTCTAAAGAATTTTCCTTATAATAGTTTTGTATCTTTTTGTCCTCTTCAGAACTTTCGTCCCAAACCATTTTATTCCCGTCTTTTATTAGTACTGGTAAATGATTCTTTTTAAGAAATAAAGGGATGGTGAAATTTTCATATATACTGGAAAGTTCAGTTACATTAAGCCCTAAACCTTTGTAATCCAATCCATTGAAATTTTTATAATCAATATATATATTACTGAATAAAACATTTTTTTCACATTTTGGGTCGGTACATTGAACAACATAAGGTAAAATGACGTCATCATGGAAATTATCATCCCATACTATATCGTTATATTGATAAACCTCACAGGGAATATTGCTTTCCTTCTTAAAGTCCAGATATGTATAATTTTTATCATTGCCATTTACCTGATAAGATTGCAATAGTGATTCGTTTACCAAACCAGTTTTTTCAGATGACCCATAGTTGTAGTTAATTACGTCATGCATACCTAACTGAAAAGAAGAAAAACTACTATTATTTTTAAACTTATCTATGATATTTTTCAACCTAACATTAGGTTTACTATTTCCTTTTAGGAAAACAGCAAAAAATATTTTTCTTTTATTATTATTTTGATTAAAAGGTTTATAAAAAAATGAAATTGAATTTCCAAGACTAATCCATTTTTTAATTGATTTTTCCGCATAAGGAGTTAACAATATTT
>JAFMBQ010000661.1 GCA_017858365.1 Algoriphagus sp.
CCAACCAGTTGGCTTGAGCACTCGGTTAAATTCAGCGCATGCTTTCAAGTCGTCCGAAGAAAGCTTCGCCTTTCGGAGCGGTATCTTCCATGGTAATAGGAATGGCGGTGTACTTGATTGCAGATACCATAGAACTAGAAATCGGTGCACACATATTTGGGTTATTAGCCAGTATCTTTGCTATGATTATTGGAAGCCTAGCTTTCCCAAGAAAAAACTTATCCTATGAACTATCCTAAAATTACCCTTAAGCGGGGAAAAGAAATATCACTGATCCGCAGGCACCATTGGGTGTTTTCTGGAGCTATCCATGAAATGGCAGATACGCTGGAAAATGGCAATCTGGTTGAAGTAAGATCTGCATCAGACAACTTTCTAGGAATTGGCCACTTCTCCCAAGGCTCCATAATGGTCAGAATCATTTCTTTTGAGGACCGGGAAATCGATCAAAACTTTTGGGATGAAAAAATTCAAGCTGCTTTTCAACTTAGAAAAGCACTAGGCTTAACCTCAAATCCGGATACAAATGTATTTCGTCTGGTTCATGGTGAGGGAGATTTGCTACCGGGATTGATCGTCGATTATTATAACGGAACTGCCGTGATTCAAGCACATCATGTTGGGATGCATCAGCATGTGAATGATATCGCCAAAGCGATTAAAAACTGCTTCGGGGAAGCTCTTACTGGTGTTTATGATAAAAGCTCGGAAACCCTCCCAAAAAACCTTGGCACTATTTCAAACGAATGGGTTCTAGGCGCTCCAAAAACTGATTTGGTTCAAGAGCATGGGGCAACCTATAAAATTGATTGGGAGAAAGGACAAAAGACAGGCTTTTTCATCGACCAGCGCGAGAATCGGAAATTACTAGGGTCATATTCCAATGGAAAAAAAGTGCTCAATACTTTTTGTTATTCTGGAGGCTTTTCAGTTCAAGCACTTTTAGATGGCGCTTCTGAGGTGCACTCAGTGGATATTTCGTCCAAAGCCATAGAATTGACTGAAGAAAATATTGCTTTAAACCCTACAATCAAAGGAAAGCATGAGTCTAAAGTGGCTGATGTGGTGAAATATATCCGGGAGATTGGCGAAGATTACGATGTGATTGTGCTGGATCCACCTGCTTTTGCTAAAAACCAAAAAGCTCGACACAATGCGGTACAAGCTTACAAGCGATTGAATGGGGAAGCCTTGAAGAAAATTAAGCCGGGTGGTATTTTATTTACTTTTTCCTGTAGTCAGGTAGTAGACAAAAGTCTCTTCGCTCATACTATCACTGCTGCAGGTCTAGAAAGTGGCAGAAAAGTGAAAATTCTTCACCAACTCTCTCAACCGGCAGATCATCCGATCAATTTGTTTCATCCTGAAACAGAGTATTTAAAAGGATTAGTCCTTTACGTCGAATAATTTAAAACAATAAACAGGCGAATCTATTCTCTTTTCAGTTAATTTCGAAAGTTCAATAAAACAAATTATGTATACAGGCTTACAACATCTTCATTCCGGAATCGCATATTTGGCGCTTTTATCTCTTATTATCGTTATTGTTTTGATGCTTGTAGGGGCACTTACAGGTCGTGCTTTTACCGAGAAAGACAGAAAGATTGCGATGATCGCATTTATTTTTGCCCATGTCCAATTGTTGGTTGGCCTGATTCTTTATTTCGTTAGCCCTTTAGGTTTTTCTTTGCTTACCAGTGGCGAAGCAATGTCTGATCCTGCGGCTAGATTGACTGCCTTGGAACATCCACTTATTAATATCATCGCAATTATCGTGATCTCTGTTGGATACATCCGAGCAAAAAAAATGACGGTTTCTAGAAGCAGATTCCGAAGCATTTACATGATGTATGCGATAGGATTACTTTTGATTCTTTCTCGCATTCCTTGGGCGAATTGGCTTTAAGGGTTTGTCGGAAGTCGGTTGTCGGTACGTAGTTACCATTGACTCATTTTGTATATGAAGCTTATGTTTTCAAATATGATGGGTTTAAAAATTGACATTTAAGCTTGGAAGAGAATCACTTGAAAAACAGCTTCTGATTTTGGATGCTAAATTTTAGATTTAGCTGAGCTATAACCGATAACCTCCAACTGCTAACCGAAAACTGCTATTTAATAACGTGCTTCGCTATCAAATACTCTGCACAGCGCTCGCCATCCATAGCTGCTGAGACAATACCACCAGCATAGCCAGCGCCCTCACCACATGGATAAAGCCCTTTGATCTCAGGATGCTCGAAACTCTCCTTATCTCTGGGAATTCGAACAGGAGAAGACGTTCTGCTCTCCAAACCAATCAATTGTGCTTCATTGGTAAGGTATCCTTTCATCTTTTGTCCAAAAGTTTTGAATGCAAAAGCCAAACGACTTGAGATAAACTCCGGAAGGACTTCTCGCATCTCTACCGAATTCAAGCCTGGCTGATACGAAGTGTCCAAAAGGGAATCACTGACTTTTCGATTCACAAAATCAACCATTCGCTGCGCAGGTGCTACCTGAGTTTCACCGCCGGCAATCCAAGCCTTCTTTTCGATCTCAGCTTGAAAATGCAT
>JAFMBQ010000662.1 GCA_017858365.1 Algoriphagus sp.
GAAAACAGATGGCCTATCAGCAGATTTCTTTTTGGGATCCAGAATGGCGAAATCACCGAGGTGGCCAAGCCAAACCCATCTGGATTCTTAATTTGAAGGATTACTCACTTCAGATGACTCCTCAGACAGATAATGAGCGCCATACCGATCCAGTTTGGTTTGCGGACAAAGTCTTTTACATTTCCGAGCGGGATAATTTGGCCAACCTTTGGTCCTATGAGCCAAACACTAAGCAAGAAAAACAAGAGACATTCTTAAAGGATTTCGATATCAAAAGTATCGATGCGGGACCAGATGCAATCGTAATAGAGCAAGGTGGATATTTGCATCTTTATGATCCTCAAACAGCAAAACTTACGCAGCTTTCGATCACCGTCAATGGGGATTTCCATTGGTCACGTGAGCGTTGGACAGACGTAGCTGCAAATGACTTGCAGAATCCTCAGCTCTCTCCTACTGGGCAACGAGCCATTTTTGAATTTAGAGGAGAGATCTTAACCTTTCCAAAAGAAAATGGAGCTGGAAGAAACCTAACCAACACCTCTAAATCAGCGGAACGTTCTCCGGTATGGTCACCAGATGGAGAAAACGTTGCGTATTTTTCTGATGCTTCAGGGGAATATCAATTGATCATCGCTGATCAAGCAGGCATCGTCTCGAAAACAATCGCTATTCCTGATCCAAGCTTTTTCTTTAAGCCTGAATGGTCAAGTGACAATATGCATATCGCATTTACAGATACTGATTACAATATTTGGGTTAGTAATGTGATCAGTGGAACAAGCAAAATCGCGGATACCGATCGATTCGCTCATCCCAATCGTAGCATGAATCCGGTTTGGTCTCCTGATGGAAAATGGATCGCCTATTCCCGATTGATGGATAATCAGTTGAAATCAATTTTCATCTATGAAGTCGCTACCGGAAAGAAAATACAAATGACCGATACTATGGCTGATGCCATTTCACCGATTTGGGACGCAAATGGTAAGTACCTCTATTTCCTGGCAAGTACTGATTTTGGATTAAATACCGGCTGGCTGGATATGAGTAGCTATGATCACCCTGTGACTCGTGCGCTTTACCTTACAGTATTAAATGCTGCTGACTCTTCCCCACTCCTTCCTCAAAGTGACGAAGAAAAAGAAAAGACAGAAGAGAAAAAGAAAGAAGAGAAAGAAACTGTGACCGTAACGATCACGGAGGCAGGAATTCAACAACGAATCGTGGCCATCGATATTCCTACTCGAAACTATTCTGCGTTAGCATCTGCTCCTGAAAACCAGATCTTCTATATGGAAGTCATTCCAAATGAAGGAACGGCGATGAAGAAATATGATTTGACTAAGCGGAAGTCTGAAGATTTTCTTCCCAAAGTGAATCAAGTAGTCGTTTCCAATGATCGTAAATCCCTGCTCTACCAATCCGGAAATACTTGGGGAATCGTCGAGACGGCAGGTGCTGGTAAAAAAGTTGGCGATGGGGCATTGAAAAGCATTGCTTCCATGAAAGTCAAAGTAGATCCTATGGCCGAATGGCAGCAGATCTACCGAGAAGGTTGGCGCTATCAGCGTGATTTTCTCTATGTGGAGAATGTTCACGGTGCACCTTGGAATGAAATCTTCGAATGGTACAAGCCATGGGTAGCTTCAGTTCGGCATCGTACGGATATGAATTACATCATCGATATCATCGGTGGTGAGGTAGCAGTAGGTCATAGCTATACCCGAGGAGGAGATTTCCCGGACATAGATCGCGTCCCAATTGGTTTGCTTGGAGCAGATTATGAGCTGGAGAATGGAAACTTCAAAATCAAGAAAATCTATAACGGAGAAGACTGGAATCCTGGGTTGGACGCTCCGCTAGCACAAGTAGGCGCACAAGCCAAAGTTGGTGAATACCTCGTTGGGGTAAATGGAAAAGCTATTGAGAAAGGAATTAACCTCTACACTTATTTTGAGGGAACTGCTAATGTCCCAACTAAAATTCATCTGAATTCAAAGCCAGGATTGGAAGGTTCACGAACCATCCTAGTTATTCCGGCAAGCAATGAAAATCAACTTCGGAATATCGCTTGGATCGAAGGCAATCGTCGAAAAGTCGATGCCCTCTCGGACGGAAAACTGGCCTATGTCTATCTTCCAAACACCGGTCAACCGGGCTATACTTCCTTCAATCGATATTATTTTGCGCAGCAAGATAAAAAAGGTGCCGTGATCGACGAGCGAAATAACGGTGGTGGATCAGCGGCAGATTACATGGTGGATATCATGAATCGTAAACTGACCGGCTATTTCAACTCTCGCGCAAACGACCACAAACCTTTCACTCAACCGATGTCTGGCATCTGGGGACCAAAAGTAATGCTGATCAATGAGCGAGCTGGCTCGGGAGGAGACCTTCTCCCCTACTTATTCAACAAGATGGAAATCGGACCCTTGGTCGGCACCAAAACTTGGGGCGGACTAGTTGGAACTTGGGATACTCCTCCATTTGTAGATGGAGGCCGAATGGTAGCCCCACGGGGTGGATTCTACGATACAGATGGCGAATGG
>JAFMBQ010000663.1 GCA_017858365.1 Algoriphagus sp.
TGATCACTTCCCAACCATTGGATTTCATAAATTTCATCTGACCAGCCAAAAGTAACTTTAAGGAAAGCGGAACAGTTGTTATTCGAATTAATTTCGGCATTTAATAGGTTTTCTTAAAGCTCAAAGATACTCTTAATTACGTTTTTGGCTTTAAATTCTTACGAATCATCCTTAAAAAAAACACTTTTTAATATCCGTATAAAATCAATCACCTTCTTCTAATTCGAAAATCAATTCCATAGAAACATTAAAGACTCGTGCAATTTTCAAAGCTAAAACAGTCGAGGGAACATATTTCCCGGCTTCTATGCTGTTGATTGTTTGCCTAGAAACGGAAATTAAATCTGCTAAATCCTGCTGAGTCATACTGAGTTTGGCACGTTCCACTTTAATTATGTTTTTCATATCAACGGCCCTAAAATGCCAAAATAGATTTGCGTTGCTGAAATAAAATCCATTTAAACCTAGCTATGAAAATAAGTTGGATAGTAAACATGTTGTAGCCCATAAACTCGAGGTAGCCGAAGCCATAAAAAAGCAATGTTCCGAGGATAAGGATAAAGGTGTTTAAATAAAAAGCTACTAATAAGGAGTCCAATCTAAGCTTTTGAATATATTCATCTTCTTGTTTTTCTTTTGAAAAGGCAATCAGAAACAATGCTGAAAAAACACCAATCAGCGCGAACTCTAAGGTGTAATTCGTCTTATCAGGATCTAAAAATCCAGAGAGCCCTTCAGCGGAAGATTGTGAAAGTGAAAGCCATGAAAGTTCAAAACTCAAATAATTTACAGCAAATAATAAAACTGAAAATGGAAGGATAATTAACCAACCGATTTTCTGAAAACGATGTGGTAAAAGGATTTTGGTTAGCATAGAATTCTATTTTATATCTTTGGAGGCCATGTATTTTTGATACTGAAATGCGCCGTAGATGTATCCATTTAAAAGGAATAAGACGAGATAGGCAGAAAACATTTCAGAACTGATATTTTCAAACCTGTAATAATTAATCAGCATTATTGCGCCTAAACCCCATATCATCCAGTAGGAACCTGTTTGAAATGCTTGAAGGCGAAACGATTTAATCATCTCATCTTCATCCTTTTCTTTTGTGAGATTGAGCATGGCAAAACCAATCGCCCAAAAACCATAAATAATTTCAGCCCCTTGATTAGGATCTATTTCCATTTGAACGACAGCCATACCAATTACCAAGATCACGGGTAATGGGAAAAACAAAAAAGCCACCTTCTTCCATGATGGAGAAAGAAGCGGCACAGTCAAAATTGATTTTTCTTTCATAAGTCAAGTTATTTTTACTAAATGTAAAACAAACTGTACATATTGTCAAATATATTTAACATATATTTAAATAACACCTTTTTAAAACCATCACTTTAGCGGGTATTAAATTGAATACTTGGCAATAAAAGGGCACTATTGTTTATCTTTAGTTAATAAATCGAATCAAAAATTATTATTTCTATGATTACCAAAGTGAAAATCGCCATCATCGGTTGTGGCAATCTTGGGGCTTCAATAGCAAATGGATTACTTTCTATCCCAGGGTTTGATCCAAAAAATCTAATTCTGACCAAAAGAAATACAGCTAGTCTTTCGGAATTCCACGATAGAGGAGCACTAGTGACTTCCAATAATTTGGAGGCTGTTGAACGCTCACAGCTTGTCATTTTAGGAGTTAAGCCATATAATGTATCCCCTATTCTTAAAGAAATCCTGCCGGGAATTTCTAGACAGAATCAAATTTTTATTTCCCTCGCAACCGGTATTACCCTTTCAGAAATGTATCAAGTTTTGCTTCCTGAGACGGTGGCTTTTAGAGCAATGCCTAATATTGCAGCTGAAATCCAAGAGTCAATCACCTGTATCTGCAGTAAGAATGCCAATGAAGAACAAATTAAGTTGGTCTCTGAATTATTTGACTCGATAGGTTTCACCATTCCTATTGATGAAAGTTTGATGGAAGCGGCAACGGTACTTGGCTCATGTGGGATTGCTTATGTATTGCGGTTTATGCGAGCTATGATTCAAGGCGGCATACAAATAGGTTTTGATTCAGTTACAGCTAGCAAAATCGTGAATCAAACCGTTAAGGGAGCTGCAGAATTGATGATCCAAAAAAACATTCATCCAGAAGCTGCTATCGACAAAGTCACCACACCGAAAGGATGCACCATCGTAGGTCTCAACGAAATGGAGCATCAAGGTTTCAGTTCTGCAATGGTAAGAGGCGTGATTGCTAGTTATGATAAAATCGCCAAATAAGTCTAAAAGATCAAAAAATATTTTGCCCGATATAATGCAATATTTTAAGGTTAAGTTTCTATTAATTAAAAATAAATTTGGTTTAGGTTTGTTTTTCTTTGAAGAATTTTAGTAGTTTTACCTCGGGTGATAAACAACTTTTATTATTCTTTTTTTAAAAGAAACGATTTTTACTACGAAGGATTGTTTGGTATTTTTTATTCCTTCTTTTTTTCAATTGCACAAAAAAACCTTTCCATTTATTTCGAAAGGTTTTT
>JAFMBQ010000664.1 GCA_017858365.1 Algoriphagus sp.
ATAACTTAAATATATATATCGATGAACACTATATCCTCCAACTTTAAAGTTTCTGAAAAAGACGTAAGAGATTTTAATGAAAAAGGCTTTTTACTACTGAAGGGGCTCTTCTCGAAAGAGTTAATAGAATACCTTCAAAATAAGATTTCTCAAGAACTTCAAGTTCCCTCAGATCGCTATCAATCGGGTTTCAATCGTGTGAAATATGATATTTTCGAAAAAGACGAAAATGTATATAATATTTTAGGAGACGAAACATTTAAATCAACTATGCGTCAACTAACAAAGCGCTCTTTGTTATTTACACAGGCGCTCGCATTTGAATTAAAACGAAATGAGAGTAAAGGATTTCCTTGGCACATTGGAACTCAAAGCTTTGGATTCCAACGCTCAGAAGATTTTGGGTGCACTCTTTGGTTTCCACTAGTGCCTATAGATGTTACACAGCAACGTGGAGGGATGTCTTATGTTCCAACAAATAGGGTTTCCGGTAAGTTTATGTATGATAGTGTTGATCCTTCAGTCTTCAATTATCTGAATGAAAAAATCTCATCTAATCAAGAGACATCGATAGAGGATTATATGCTTTTAAGAGATGGCCCTTTAAATGACCCAGGAATGAAGAAATTACTCGATTATTATGGGGTTGAGGACAGTTTCGAGCTTGGAGACGCCCTTATTTTTGATAAATATGTGATTCATAAAAGTGTTAAATTAAATGAAGGAGAAATTGAAAGCCGTCCAGCTTTAGCTCTTCGTTTTACTGATGTTAATGCGCAATACGATAAACAAAGAGCTCAAAATTTGGAAATACCAAGGAAACATTGGAATTATGCCGGACCCACTTCTTTACATCTCATAATAGGAAAAGAAGATGGTGATTTAATGAAAGATAGTAGTTTGTTTCAAGATGATTTAAACAAAAGAATTATATAATAGTTGTGGTCTTAGGAGAAGAATTTGTTGATACAGAAGGAAATCAATACCGAACAATTAGCATAGAGAATCAGGTTTGGACAATCGATAACTATAGGGGTACCCAATATCGAAATGGAGATCTAATTCAAAAAGCCATCGATGACGAATCTTATTTAAAATTAGGAAGTACTGGAAAAGGTGCTTGGTGTTTGAATTACAATGATAAAGAACGGTCCTCCAGGCATGGCTATCTCTATAATTGGTTTTCGGTTCATGACGCTAGAGGATTTGCTCCGAAGGGATGGCGCATTCCAAGCGAAGAAGATTGGAATACCTTAGAAAAGCATCTAGAAGCAGAGACACAAAATGGAACGTCTTGGAACGAACTAATAAAACTAATGAACATGTCATATTCTGGTTCAAGAGGAATAAATGGTGCTTTTGGAGGTGCAGATAAAAGTGCCTACTGGTGGAAATTTATGCCAGAAGTAGCAATTATGAGTTGGGGAAGAAGATTACAAAGCACAGGGAAACAGTTAGAGCCAATAGATGGATTTCAACGTTTTGGATTTTCAGTACGATTAATCAAAAATCACTTATGAGACGTCAATCAATAACTCCTTTGGTAAGTATTTGTATTCTTGCGTTTAACCATGAAAAATACATCTGTGAGACTTTAGATAACGTTTTAAAACAAGAAACAAGTTTTGATTTTGAAATAATTGTACATGATGATGCGTCTACAGATGCAACTCCGCAAATTATAAAAGAGTACCAAGAGCGCTTTCCTGAACTCATTAAAGCCATTTTGCAAACTGAAAATCAGTATTCACAGGGAATAAAACCTTTTGCTAAATTTATTTTTCCCAATTTAAAAAGTGAATTTGTTGCATTTTGTGAGGCTGACGATTATTGGGAAGATTCACAAAAACTTGAAAAACAAGTTGCCATATTTAAAGAGCATAAAGATGTCGTAATCTGTGGACATGATATTGAAGTATTATACGAAAAAGGAACTAAAATTAAAAAAGAATTTTACACAAAACCTGTGTTAGGCGATAGCTTCAAATTTTCATTTATTGATGAGTTTAAAAGCCATTTTGTTCATACAGCCACCTTAATGATAAAAACTTGGGTATTAAAGCTCCAACCCACTAACAATAATTATGTCTCAGCAGATATTCAAGCAATTCTTTTCGCCCTTTCCAAAGGAAATGGTTATTACATAAATGAAAAGTTGGCTGTGAAACGAAGAAACTTAGGCAGTATAACTCATAACAAAGAATATAAAGAAATCGTAAATGATGGACAACGTAAAATGTGGAATTACGTACTAACATTTACACCCGCAAAGCATCAAAGACTAGTCAAGCTTAAAATTGCTGAATACGATCGTCTGTTTATTAAAAATAGAGTAAAAGGGGTGCCTTTAATTTCGTTATTGAAGAGTGCTATTTTTAATGACCCTTATTGGTTTTTAGGGCTTTCAAAATTATATAAAAATAAATTAATAAATTAAAAAATGAAGGATTATTCTGCTTATTGGAAAATATGTGAGGAAGAATCGGATTTAAGATACCCGTACTACTATGATGAGCCTTGTGCTGTCACGTTTGATAAATTTG
>JAFMBQ010000665.1 GCA_017858365.1 Algoriphagus sp.
ATCTCATGAATCTGTGCCGGATCTACACCCCATCTCTCCAAATGTGCGCCGACCCCAAGTGGGACATAAAATTGCTTTGTTTTTTCTCTTAGTTTTTGGATCGAACCATAGTCCAAATGATCGTAGTGATCATGTGAAATAATAATCAGATCGATTTGAGGTAATTTTTCGATTTCGATTGGAAGATCTTTGAAGAACCGTTTCTTCCCAAGCAATGGATTTGGTGCTGGAACTTCCCCAAGCATAGGATCGATCAAAATATTTTTACCGTCGATTTGAAGCAAAAACGCAGAATGTCCAAACCAAACCAATCGGGTAGGAAGACTGTCTTCCACTAGTTCCAATGAATCACGGCTTACAATGGGTAGTTTAAAAGAGGGAATCCGTGAAGGGTCATTTTTGAAAAATTTGGGAAGCATTTTAAGTGCTTTTCCAAAATCCATATCCATTGTCGTAGGGATCAGGTTGGCAAATTTACCTTCAGAAAAGTATTCCAGCTGCTCATACTTGGCTTTCTTGGCTTCGGAAGGCGTACCACCAAACTCAGGGCTTAAATTGACAAAAAGAACTCCGATAAGGATAATAAACAAGGCAAGGGCTAAAAAGGAAATCATCAGGATTTTGAGTGATTTAAGAATCATCTTATAAAATTTATACAATGAAGTGGGTGTAGACTTCAAAGGCATTAAACCAGCATGACTTGAAAAAAGTGCGGATTTAAGATTTATTTCAAAAAGCTTCAAACAAGGCCTGTTGTTTTTTCATTTATCCAACTATGCAGCAATTCATCAAAAAGCTGGATTAATCAAATAATAATTTTCGCTCTAGGTCTGGTTTTCTTTAACTTAAGGGTGAAAACAAAAATCTTAACCATGGCAAAATTAAATTTAAAGATTAACGGACAGTCCCGAGAGGTAGATGTCGAGGAGGATACCCCGCTTTTATGGGTGCTTCGAGATCATTTAGGATTAGTAGGCACGAAATATTCCTGCGGTATCGCACAATGTGGCGCATGTACAGTTCATAAAAACGGAGAAGCAATTTTTTCCTGCATCACTCCAGCCGCCAGTCTAACAGAAGATGAGATCACAACTATTGAAGGACTTTCTGAAGAAGGAGATCACCCCGTGCAAAAAGCATGGCAAGAAGTAGATGTAGCTCAATGCGGCTATTGTCAAGCCGGACAAATCATGAATGCAGCAGCGCTTTTAACTAAAAACCCTGCTCCAAGTATGGATGAAATCGATGATGCAATGAATCGAAACATCTGTCGCTGTGGAACTTATCATAAAATCAGAGAGGCCGTTGCAATGGCTGCTAAACTTAAATAATCATGGCAACACTCAACAAAGCATCTCGAAGAGACTTCCTCAAAATAGCTGGAACTACAGCTGGAGGACTATTTATAGGATTTAATTGGATGAGTTGCGACTCGCCAAAAGTTGAAGTCCTGAGCACAGAAGCAATTTTGGCACAAGCCCAACGCTTCAATGGCTATCTTTCAATCGCTCCAACGGGAGATATCGTAATTTATTCACCCAACCCGGAATTAGGTCAAAATATCAAGACCTCATTTCCAATGGTCGTAGCTGAAGAGCTTGATGCAGATTGGAAAAAAGTACGCGTCCTACAAGCAAATCTAGATACTGAAGTATTTGATAGACAATTGACTGGTGGATCAGGTGCAATGCCTCATAGCTGGGAACGCTTGCGAAAAGCAGGAGCCACAGCAAGATTTGTGTTGGTTGCCTCAGCAGCTAAACTTTGGAATTTACCGGCAGAAGAGATCGCTGTAGAAAACGGAATCATTTCACACAAAGCCTCTAAAAAATCAGGTCATTTTGGAGAATTCGTAGCAGAAGCTTCCACCATGACTGCCCCAGAGGAAGTAACGCTGAAAGACCCAAAGGATTTTAAAATCATTGGTACGGCTGTTAAAAACGTAGATAATTCTGAAATTTTCACTGGAAAACCACTTTTCGGGTTAGACTTTTATCGGGAGGGAATGCTTCACGCCATGGTGCAACGCCCGCCTTTTGGAATGAAAATCAAATCTGTGGATGATGCAGCTGCAAAAGCAATTGCTGGTGTGCAGGATGTAATGGTCTATGAAAATAATGTCGCCATCGTCGGAACAAGTACTTGGCCGCTGATGAAAGCCAAAAAGGTTTTGAAAGTGGCTTATGAACCAGATGGCACCGTAGAAAGTACAGAAGATCATAATCGAATCTTCAAAGATATGATCGCCAATCAAAAAGGAGAGGTCAGACGAGAAGACGGAAATGTAACTCAAGCTTTCAAAAATGCCGCGAAGGTAGTAGTCGCTGAATACCAGTGCCCATTCTTGTCTCACTCACCGATGGAGCCGATGAATTTCTTTGCTCATGTCAAAGGTGACAAAGCTGAGCTCATCGGACCTACACAGACTCCAGACCGAGCGCGGCAGACAGCAGCTGAGATTTTGGGGATTCCTCCTGAAAATATAACAGTAGAAATCACCCGACTTGGTGGTGGTTTTGGTAGAAGACTCGCAGCAGA
>JAFMBQ010000666.1 GCA_017858365.1 Algoriphagus sp.
ACTTAGATTAGTTTTAGCATTTTGATCTTCGGTTAATATTTTGCTTCGTAAAATATGTTTTAAGTTTCTGCGTATTATACCGGAAAAATGGGTTTTATATAAATCAAATAGTTCGGAAGTAATTATTTCTTCGTTTAAATCTGGAAATGATATTAGTATTTTTTCATTTGATTTTTGGTTAAAATCAAGTAGGTGCATTTCATTAAAATCGTAGTTCATCATCAAATAATTGCTGTAACGAATTAGAAAAAGATCTTCATCTTCTTCTAATTCGTGGGAAATCATTTGGGTTGATTGTAATAAATAGGCTTTATGTGCTAATTCTTTATCCTTGACTAGATCTTGATCTGTATTCTCGAATGATATTAAAGTGGAATTATCCTCTTTCTTTTTCCTTACTATTCTTGTAAATTTTAACTTAAATTTAACTAATATATTGTTTAACTCTTGATGTATTATTAACTCCTCTGATTGGATGTCTTGCACTTTGAAAATTATGTCTGCAATTTTTCTCTGATTAGGAGAGGACCAAAGCTCTAAAAATTTTGTGTCCTTGGAATTTTTTAGTTGAATAAATATTTCTTCTAAAGGTTTACTGAAGTTGATTATTTCTAAATAATTATTCAATTCGATTAGAGGGGGGGTAGTGATAGCAAATAAAAGATTATTTAGCATCTTTACCTTTATTATCTCTTTAGATAGTATTTCAAATTGATCGAATTTAAAAGAATTTTCTTCTAGGATTGGTTCCAAATAGAAAAGAACATGTGATAATTTCTGGGATTTTTCAAATAGTGGTATAAAAACGGGATTATATTCTAATGATATTTGGTTATATGCATTTTCCAGATTTTCTACAACAGAATAAGTTCCTTTTAATTTAGATTTTTTATTAATTGTTTCAGCAATAAAAATTTTAAAATCTGTTATGTTTATATTTGGTATTATTTTATGTTGAATTAGATTTTCAATTTTTTGGATTTCTTTTTTATTTCTTATATTATTATTAGTTAGTTCCAGTAGTGATGAAGTAATCCAAATTGGTTTATATCTGTTCACTATTTCAAACAACACCCCGTTAAGATTGATAGGTAAATAAAATTCCTTCTTTTGGTAAATGTCTAAATATAATTTAGGAAAGGTATTGTTTTGAATGTATGTGCTCATTAAAAAGAAAAATTTGTTAACCTAAAGTTATTTTATTTATTTCTTGAGCTACATTGAATATATCGTCCCAACTCATAGAACTGCCTGAAGGTAAACAGAGTCCCTGTTCAAATAGTCTATTGCTTAAGTTGTTTCCAAAATATGGATAATCCTTGTAAATGGGCTGAAGGTGCATTGGCTTCCACAAGGGCCTGGTTTCAATATCTAATGAATTAAGATGATTCTTTATTTTATCTTTGCATATGCCTGAATTTTTTGTAGGATCTACTAAAATAGTGGTTAACCAATGATTGCTATAAACATCACCTTTCTCTTCTAGAAATTTGATGGAAGGATTATCTGCTAGAAAATTCTTATAATGAAAGAATATCTCTCTTCTTCGCTGTACCCGCTCATCTATTACTTCCATTTGAGCTATACCTATTCCGGCTAATACGTTTGATAGCCTGTAGTTGTAGCCAATCTTATTGTGTTCGTAATGATCAAAATTTTCCTTAGCCTGTGAAGCCAGATTTCTAGCGATTTCCATTGCTTTTTTATCATTGCTCAACAAAGCTCCACCTGCGCTGGTAGTAATTATTTTATTACCATTGAAAGATAGAATTCCGAAATCTCCAAGTGTGCCGCAGGGAATTCCTTTGTATAGAGACCCAAGAGCCTCTGCAGAATCCTCAATGATTTTGATTCCGTATTTTTTTCCGATCCTATTGATCTCTTCCATTTTGGCAGGCATTCCATATAAGTGTACTACCACTATGGCTTTCGGCTTTTTCGGAGAAATATTTTTTACATCATCTAAATTACTTGAATTTGATAAGGTCCCATTCATGCAAGCTATGATAGCTTCCTCTAATGCTTCAGGGTCCATATTCCAAGTATCGGCCTCGCTATCTACAAAAACTGGGGTTGCCCCTTGGTATCGAATAGGATTTGCGCTAGCCGTAAAAGTAAAGGATTGACAGATTACCAAATCTCCTGGGACAACTCCTGATACTATTAAGGCTAAATGTATCGCAGCTGTTCCTGTATTTGTGGCCAAAACATTCCCCGCAATTGTATAATGCTTGATCGATTGCTCGAATAAATCAAGATTTTCTCCTGTTGGAGCAATAAAATTGGAATTGAAGGCTCTATCAATGTATTCTTGTTCTTTTCCACTCATGTGAGGTGGTGACAAGAATAGTTTTTTTTTATTTTGGATTCCGTTGGCTTTATTGTTTCCTGAATTCATGTTCGAATTAATTTGGAAAATTCTCAATAGTCAACATTATGTATTCAATTGTAAATGAAATGTAACCTTAGATTTATATCATATTTTAGAGGTGTCCTTTTAATTGCATATATTTATAGCTTTTCAAACGCTCAAAA
>JAFMBQ010000667.1 GCA_017858365.1 Algoriphagus sp.
GAAAATCGAAAAAGCACAACAGGAAGTAGAAGACCTTCGCGCCGATGTGACCACGCTGGAGGCAGAATATATGCTCAGCAGCATGCAGTCAGAAGTGGCAAAGCGTGTAGCTGCGCAAGAATTAGAAGAATTGAATCAGCCTCCTATTAAAATAGAAGTACCTAAGTGAATATCAAGCAATCCATATTGATCCGAGTACGGGTGGTTTTCATCCTAATCGCTCTTGCGGCTGCAGCCATCCCATATCAAGTTGGGAAGTTGCAGTTTAAGGAGGGAGATCAATGGCGTAAAAAAGCGGAGACGATTAACTTTCAATATCGGGAGGTTCCGGCAACTCGTGGGAACATTTATGCAGGAGACGGAAGTCTTTTGGCTACAAGTCTGCCTTTTTATCGAGTAGCAATCGATCCAACTATCTCAAAAGGAAATCTCTTTAATGCCGGGTTGGATTCTCTCTCGAAAAAACTTTCGGGTTTTTATAAGGATAAATCAGCCTCTTCTTACAAACGAATGATTAATGATGCTCGCCTGGACAACAAGCGCTATTTGGTGGTGAACAGAAAGCAAATCGGATATCAAGGCATGCAGGAAATGTCCAATTGGCCGATTTTCAGAGCAGGCAGATTGGGTGGAGGAGTGATTTTTGAAAAAGTAGAAAAGCGCTATCAGCCTTTCAAATCATTGGCGAGTCGTACTGTTGGATTCATTAATGAAGATGATTACGGTGCAGGGATAGAGTATAGCTTTAATTCTCAGCTCAAAGGAAAAGATGGGAAAGCACTTTTTCAGCGATTAGCTGGGGGGAGTTGGAAACCAGTTTTTGATGCGGAAGATGTCAAGCCTGAAAATGGTTACGATGTCTACACCACGTTAGATGTCAATATTCAAGATGTAGCAGAGACCGCTTTGCTTCGTCAATTAGTTGATCGCGAGGCTGAGTTTGGCTCTGTGATCGTCATGGAAGTAAAGACTGGCCAGATTAAGGCAATCTCTAATCTTCAGCGCAATAAAAGCGGAAATGGCTACGGAGAGAATTACAATTTCGCGATTGGCGATCAAGGAAATACAGAGCCAGGCTCGACGTTCAAATTACTTTCCATGCTTGCTTTGCTGGAAGAAAATAATATCAGCCTCAATGACAAGGTAGAGACAGGGAATGGTGTCCACATGTTCTATAACAGAGCAATGCGTGATGCTAAAAATGGGGGCTATGGTACCATCACCGTTCGTGAGGCTTTTGAAAAGTCTTCCAATGTGGCGATCTCAAAACTGGTCGATCGGTACTTTGGCTCCAGTCCTTCCAAATTCATGGCCTACATTGAGAAGGCGGGATTGAATGAGCCATTTGATTTTCAGCTGGTTGGTGAAGGCAAGCCCTTTTTCAAAAAGCCTGGAACGAAGACTTGGTATGGAACTTCCTTAGCCTGGATTTCGATTGGCTACGAGTCCAAATTGAATCCGCTTCACACCCTTGCTTTATATAATGCTGTAGCAAATAATGGGAAAATGGTGAAGCCTTACATCATCAAAGGTATTTCCAAAGGCAACCAAATTCAGGAAAGCTTCCAGCCCGAGGTAATTCGTAATCAGATCGCTTCAGAAAAGACCATTAAGCAACTTCAAGAATTATTAGAAGGTGTGGTGAGCAATGGAACAGCTAAAAATATCTCCAATGCTGATTATAAAATTGCAGGTAAAACAGGAACAGCTCAAAAGCTGGTTAATGGCGCATACACCAAGAAATACTATACCAGTTTTGCGGGCTACTTTCCTGCTGATCGTCCGAAGTATTCGATGATCATCGTGATTGATAGTCCAAATGGATTTGGTGCTTATGGAGGGGATGTTTCTGCTCCGGTTTTCAAAGAAATCGCTGATCGGATCTATGCATTGGATTTAGAATTGAATCCTGGAAGTAAACTAACCATGGTCGCAGCGGCAGCTGAGGATCGAGGACTTCCATATATCCAAGCTGGAAAGGTGGAGGAACTTCAGGAGATTTTTGATGAGTTTGGGCTCAAGTCAAACACCATGAATTCTGAAGAGTGGGTGAAGACAGTCGCCTCTGATACGGGGGTCAAGCTTCAGATCAACGATACCGATAAGGCAATCGTGCCTGATGTATCTGGTCTTCCTCTTCGAGATGCACTATTCATTTTAGAAAATAAAGGGTTGCAAGTTAATTATTCAGGAAAGGGTCGTGTGAAAGCACAGTCGATTCTTCCCGGAACAAAACTTAGCCCGAATACAACTATTAATCTTGTCTTAGGCTGATGAAGATATTTAAGGATATTTTATATAAAGTGTCACTGACTTCTACTGTGGGAAACATGGAGGTCAAAGTGAATGCACTTGCCTTTGATAGCCGACAGGTCAAGGAGGGGACAGTTTTTGTTGCCGTGAAGGGAACCCAAGTGGACGGTCATGAGTACATAGAAAAGGCACTGGAGTCAGGCGCAATTGCTATCGTATGTGAGCAGCTTCCTGTTTCACTTCAGCCTGGCATTACTTATGTCGAAGTCCAAAATACTG
>JAFMBQ010000668.1 GCA_017858365.1 Algoriphagus sp.
GGGCTTCAATTATACTCCAAAATCTTCCCTTTTTCAATCAAACAAACCTAAGGTAAATATCGGGACCAGGGCATTCCATATGACCTATAAAAATCGAATTATAAACTGATGAAAAAGAATACAATTATTATCCTTCTTGTTTCCCTGGTAGTTGCGGGTGCTTTTTTTTACACGCTGACCGCTACAGAGAGTCCGGAAGATTACATTGAAAAGATTGAGGCAGAGCGTGAGCGGCAATTTAAATTCATTCGATTTAACATCGAGTCTCCGCTCACCGATTCACAAAAGCGAGAGTTTAAGGAGTTAAGTTTTTTCCCAATCGATCCAACTTATCGAGTTAAAGCCAGAATGGTCCCAGTAGAAAATCGAAAAGTGCGCGAAGTACCCTTGACTGATGGTTCAAGAGAAAAATACATCGAGCATAGTTACGCGGAGTTTGAGCTTGGCGGGAATGTAAATCGTTTGCTTTTACTCCAATCCATGGACGAAGCAGATAAGCGAAACTTCTTTTTAGCTTTTGCAGATCAAACCAGCGCAGGAGAGACATATGGCGGAGGTCGCTATATCAATGCTCGACAGGACGGGAAAAACAGTATCACCCTCGATTTTAACTTGGCATATAATCCCTATTGTGCATACAATCCAGATTATGCTTGCCCGCTTCCTCCAAAGGAAAATCTACTTCCTATACCGATCCTAGCCGGGGAGAAAAATTACAAAAAATAGCCTTTCTGACTAAGCCAATTATCTTAAATTTGTAAGCTGATCAAAAAAGGGTTTTCGGACCCTTTTTAATTTACCCTTGGTCGAATCGAGGGATTCCCCTTTTGAAATACCTATGAAAATCTCAATCAATCGATTAAAAAAATATATAGCCCTTACTGAAAGCCCAGAAGAAATCGGAGCACTGCTGACCCAATCGGGTCTGGAAGTGGAAGGGATCGAAGCTTATGAATCCATCAAAGGAGGTTTAGAAGGCATTGTCATCGGAGAAGTGCTGACTTGTGAAAAACATCCCGATGCAGACAAATTGAGTTTGACCACCGTGGATATCGGTCAATCAGAACCTTCTCAAATTGTATGTGGTGCACCAAATGTTGCCAAAGGGCAAAAAGTCTTGGTTGCCACTATCGGGGCTACACTTTACCCAACAGACGGCGATTCTTTTCAAATTAAAAAAGCAAAAATCCGAGGTCAGGCATCCGAAGGGATGATCTGTGCCGAAGATGAATTGGGTTTGGGAAGAAGTCATGCTGGGATTATGGTCTTGGATACCGACCTACCCAATGGAACACCGGCTTCGAAGCTGATCGAAGTAGGGCAGGATCATATTTTGGAAATCGGATTGACTCCAAATCGTGCAGATGCTGCCTCACATTTAGGTGTAGCCCGGGATTTGAAAGCTTTGCTCCAAAAGGAGATTTGCATAGATACAGTGACCGATTTGAAGACAGAAACTCAAGGTCCAAAACTCACTGTCGAAGTAGAGAATTCAACTGATTGTCCACGCTACGCGGGGATTGTCTTGACAGATCTGAAGGTTGGACCTTCACCGCAATGGCTTCAGAATTTTTTGAAATCATTGGATCTAGAGCCTATCAATAATGTGGTAGACATTACCAATTTTATCCTACATGACCTCGGGCAGCCCCTTCATGCTTTTGATGCAGATCGGATTTCCGAAGGAAGAATCATTGTTGGAAAAAGTCCAAAAGGAACAATTTTCAAGACTTTGGATGAAAAAGAGCGCAAGCTATCCGGAGACGAACTGATGATTAAGGATCCGAAAGGCGGACTTTGTATCGCAGGAGTTTTCGGTGGGGTCGACTCTGGAGTATCAGACCAAACAACTTCTATTTTTCTGGAATCGGCTTATTTCTCTCCTGATATCATCCGAAAAGGTGCACAGTTTCATGGATTGAAAACGGATGCCTCTTTCCGCTTTGAGCGGGGGACTGATCCGAATATGCCGGTTTATGCTTTGAAAAAGGCAGTTTCTCTTTTACAAGAAATCGCAGGAGCCAAAATAGGCTCTGAAATAATTGATTTGTATCCGAATCCAGTTGAAGATTTTCAAATTGAAGTTTCCTATGGGCATGTCAATCGTCTCATTGGAAAGAAAATAGCCCCCACGGAAGTCAAAAGAATTCTGGAAAGTCTGGAAATTCATGTGGTGAATGAAACTGAAACCGGATTTACTGCCATCGCAAAGCCATATCGTGTCGATGTGACTCGGGAAGCAGATGTGATCGAAGAGATCCTTCGGATCCATGGCTTCGAGCAGGTGGCATTAGCGGAAAATCTCAATACCGATTACCTCGCCGAGCATCTAGTGAAGGATCTAAATAAGCTGCAGTTTAAGCTTTCTCAGATTTTGGCTGGTCAAGGCTACTTGGAGATGATTACAAATAGTCTCACCAAATCTATTTATGCGGAGAAGTCTGGCTTTTTGGAGGCGTCTCAATCTGTGAAGATTTTCAATCGATTGAGTGAAGATTTGGATGTGATGCGTCAGTCTTTATTGTAT
>JAFMBQ010000669.1 GCA_017858365.1 Algoriphagus sp.
CCAAGTAAAGTCATGGGTTTTGCAGATTTTCAGCCTGAATTCTCATTAGGAATAGTTAAAGGGACAGAAGATTTTCCGATTGAGAATACTTCGAATCCTGCTCGAAAGCCAATTTTTATTCCGGTTGAAGTAATGCAAGCCAGTCAGAAAGGAGAACTACTCAAGCAAATTGCGAACAGTTTTTCAGTGCCTGTTACGGATACCTCTGACAAGCTTCAAGCTACGATACCGGTGGAGAAAAGTGTTAAAAAGTACCTCCCGAACTCCTATAGAGATAGTTTTAATTTTACACAGCCTCGCCACCCAAATGGAGTCACAGATGATAGCTATGCGTGTGCAATTCGAGATAAATTGCCTCTTCAGCCCATTCCTCCAAAGGATAAAATAAGTTGGGGGAAAGTTTTTGCACAGATCTTAAAGCAGCCCCTTTTGGCAGAAGCTTGCGGAATGATCTACAAGGTCACGCTTGAGGTAAAGCCGGAGATGTTTAAAAATGGTGGATACCTATTTTCCAAAATAACCAATGATCCCTACGCTGATGTACAAGCTAAGCAGCTTATAGTGCCAAATGGTCAATTGATTAAGCAGTATGCAGCACGAATTCCGGAATTGGTTATAAACAAACCAAGAACTGTTTTTGCACCGGTGGTATTTCCAGTGTTAGCGATCAAACCACCAGCAACCAATCCTGTAGTTCCTCCAGGGCCTTGGGATGAGCTTTTTCAGGAAGCGAGCAGCTACGATGATGGATTTGCTAAAATCGTCCACGCCAATCAACCAGTGAGTGGAAACATGCTGAAAGAAAGCAAAGATGGCTTTCAACCAAATAAAGAAACCGGAATTAGATTAGGTTGGGATGATGAGCAGATTTTAATTTGGTATATCCGTCAACTGACCGAAAATCCCTCAGCTGCAGGATCAGGAAAGCGAGTGGATTCAGCCTTGAGTGTGATCGGGTATCATTTAGATGTCAAAGAATCAACTGTTGGAAGTAAATGGGAAAGTCTCAATGAAGTTGAAATAACAAATGCTAATGCTATTTCTGCAGTATTGGCAGGAAAATCAACCGAACTTCCTTACCAAGTCTATCCTACCAAAATAAATGGCCCGGCTGGAGAGAATTATTGGCTCCCTATGTACTATGCACATTGGTTGGGGAAAAGTTTGGTCACTGAGGACCAAGATGCGATTCAGATTTATAAGAATGACCAAGATAATGCTGCTGTAATTGGAGGGATAGAGAATCGGAAAGTCGAGACAAATTCCACACTAAACCCAAAAATAACGAGCACTATTTTAAGATACGGGCAAAGCTATGATTTCAGAATTCGCCTTGCAGATATTAGTGGAGGAGGACCTCAGGTGGGAGATGAACCTCTAAATCCTGCGCCTAGCTCAGCGACATCAGTGTCCTTTAAGCGGTATGTCAACCCGGGTCTCCTTCGAATTGCTAAGCCACAACATATATTAAATCAGAAAGGTGAATACTTCAATTCCGCTAATGAGGAGGAAACTACTTTCTCTCCAAATCCGGTAATTACCGTGGAAAGACCTCTATTGGAATATCCAGCAGTAGTATTTACGATGAAGTATCAAAATATTGGAATTGATCCTATTGCAGAACTGAAGAATTTAAGTTTTACAAATCAATCTCTTAAACCTGCTTTGCCAGATCCTGATGTGCGGGAAGTACATATTCGAGTGGAGGTGAAGTCACTTCGAATGGATACTGCGATGAGTCAAAATGGTAAAGATTCATACATCACCTTGTATCAAACCAAGCGGTCTTTTAGACAGGAATTCAATTCTAGTCTTGATATACCAGTTCAGTTTATAGATGTACCTGTTCTGAACCTTGGAGAGGAAGCGAATCCTTTTTTTATGGCAAATCTCAAAAAGTCGGACTTGGATGCAATGAAGCATCTCGTGATTCCTTCTGGAAGACATGTTCGAGTTACCTTGAGAGCATTTGCATCAACGGATGAAAATCCGGATGAGTATTTTGGATCAATCAACTCTGACATCGAATTGGATAGTCGCTATGGTGTGAAAACGCTGTTATTATTTTATAAAGAGCCAGAGAATGAATCAGAACTTTTGCTCCCTTATCAGAATATTCCAGTGCTTCAGGGTATTTATTTAAAACCTGATGAGACTCCAACACGAAAGAAAAATATATTTTCCGCTCTGCTAAGGAGAGATACAGAAAGTGGCGATCCTGACATCATAAGCAGGTTAGCAGATGCTTTAGGCTGCCAAGCTAATGGGTTGACCTTGATAGCTCCAAAAGGAGAGCGTATTGCTTTTGGTTGTAGCTCACGAATCAGACACTCACTAGCTCCTGATGGAAGCAGTATCACCTTTGCTTCCAAAGCTGAACTTCAGAATCATTGGATAGGAGGTGTCAATTATAAAATGCAGCGAGATTGGGCCTGGGATGGTTTGATCAATGATTCCTTCACTATAGGTAAACGCTATAAATTCCGCAAGGATAAAAATACGGAGTGGAGAAACCTCCAAAAT
>JAFMBQ010000670.1 GCA_017858365.1 Algoriphagus sp.
CTTATTAGGTTACTGGCAAGGAAGCAGACCTACAAAAACAGTGAATTTAATCCGTATAGATCTGCTAAATCCGCGTCATCCGTGTTCCAAAATAATGGCACGCCGATAACGCAGATGGGTGCTAATTTTTTTCTTTTACATTTTATCAATCATCTAGATCCCCGTCATATTTATTCCATAACCTTATTTTATGAAAGATTTTAAACATCAAAATATCACTGAAGGGATCATTAAGGCCTTTTACAAGGTATATAATACTTTGGGATATGGATTTTTGGAGAAGGTTTATGAGAATTCACTTTTTCATGAACTAGTAAAAGCAGGTTATTTGGTAGAGAAACAGAAAAGAATCAAGGTATATTATGAGAACATTGAGGTTGGGGAATATTATGCAGATTTGATAGTGGATGATCTTGTCATCATCGAAATAAAAGCCGGCGAGGGTCTGATTGAGGATCATGAATACCAATTGATCAATTATCTAAAAGCGACTGATAAGGAAATCGGTTTACTTTTGAATTTTGGAAAAACCCCTCAATTCAAAAGGAAAATATTTTCAAATAAAAAATGACAGAGAACGCTGATGACGCAGATTCGGATAGTCGCAGATAAAAAATAATTTAACCCGGGTTAATCAGCTAGATCCGCGTCATCCGTGTTCCATTAGGATAGCACGCTGATGACGGAGATAGAGCGGATAGTCGCAGATAAAAAAATTTAAATCCGTGTAGATCGGCTAAATCCGCGTCATCTGTGTTGCATTAAAATTCGTGTATATCAGCTGAATCAGGGTCATCCATGTTCCATTGTTCCTTACTATAAAACCCACTTATGCAATCAAATAACCCCTTTTCATTAATAGGTAAAACAATTCTGATTACAGGCGCATCTTCGGGGATTGGTCAGGGGATCGCAATTGCCTGTGCCGGGCAGGGAGCAAAAGTTTTGCTTTTAGGTAGAGATGCAGACCGTTTGAAAGACACCCTGAAGCTTTGTGAAAATGGTCACGATCATGGTTTCTTGAGTTTGGATCTTGGAAATGACCTGTTCATGAAGGAGAAATTGGAAGCGTTCATCAAAACAAATGCACTCATTCACGGCTGGGGTTTCCCCCACCATCCCTTTTAAGGTGATGAAGAAGGAGGCTATTTTGGAGGCATTTCAGCTGAATGTATTTTCAGCCATCACCCTAATTCAGGCGATGACAAAATCGGATATCAAATCCCCAGAGGGAATGAGTATGGTCCTGATATCCTCGGTCCTCAGTGAAGCAGGAGAGAAAGGAAAATCACTCTATGCCATGACCAAAGCTGCATTAGTGGCAATGGTCAAAAGCCTGGCGTTGGAATATGCAGATAAAAAAATTCGCTTTAACGCCATTTCTCCGTCAGTGGTCAACACCCCGCTTTCGCTGAAATCAGAATACAGGAAAAATGAATCCTCCATGAACTATGTGCAGGAACAACATCCTCTTGGCTTGGGAGAAGTGGAGGATGTCGCAAACGCAGCTATCTACCTGTTGTCAGATGGTTCCAGATGGGTGACCGGTACAAACCTGATCGTGGATGGCGGGTATTTGGCCAGATGATTCTCACTTGATTTACTTTTCGAATCATTTTAATAATCCTCTGATTTAGAATATCTTAAATCGAATTATGAAGGTGATCATTGTAGGTTCGGGAGGGCATGCAGCTGAGATTTCAGATTATATACAATATTCTAATTCTCAGAATTCTTCAGATGCTACCTTTGAAATTATAGGTTATCTGGATGATAATTTTAATAATTACCTTCATTACTGCCTTCCATTCCCTTACTTGGGAAATATCTCGGATTATAAAATTGTCCCTCACGTTCAGTACATTATAGGTATTGCAAATCTGGTTTATAGGAAAAAGTTTGTAGAGCTTTTTTTGGAAAGCGTAGCAAAGTTTTCTTCGTACATACACCCCACAGCAAGTATCTCCTCGTCTGCAAAAATGGGTGAAGGAGTTGTCATTGCACCAAATGTAAATCTAGACCCTAATGCATATGTAGGGGATTTTAGTTTGGGGAATAGCAAAGTAAGTTTAAGCCACGACAGTAAAGTCGGAGAATACAACTTTCTAAGCCCTAATGTGTGTTTTTCAGGTTTTACGCAGTTTGGGGATGAGAATCTGTTTGGTGTAAATTCAGCCACTATTCCGGGAATAAAAATTGGGAATCGAAATAAAATCATGGCAGGAATGACCCGTGACAAAAATGTGGGAGATTGCGAAGTGGTATTTTATCGATTCAAAGAGAAAGTGAATATGATATAAGTATGATTGCAGGAGTGGGAACAGATATTGAATCGGTAAGCCGGTTGAAAAGAATCTGGGAACATAAACCTGCACTTTTGAAAAGACTTTTTTTTAGTTCGGAACTGGAGTATGCCGACACCAAAGATTAACCATGGGAGACCCTGACAGGGTCTGGTGTGCCAAGGAATCTGTCCTGAAAACCCTCAGTAATCAAGTGGATAAGATCGGAAGAGCGTCGT
>JAFMBQ010000096.1 GCA_017858365.1 Algoriphagus sp.
GCATGATTTCCCAGCATTGCATGCTAGGCTGGTACGGGATGTGCCTTTGGCACAATTAAAAAAATAGCGCTGAAGGCGCGTTTTGTAAAGCCTCAAATACAAATTGGGGTTCGGGGAATAAGAATAATTATCAGAGCCCGGAATGGGAGATTTGGTTAGTGGATGAAAACGGATCATTCCTTTGGCATTCTCGGGGCAGAGCAGTTTCCGGCTGACAAGCACTACATGCTTGGTTAATACAGGTTTTTGCTTTGGCAAAAGTGAATTGCTGAATAGAACTTAATTGAAGGGATAGGTATCGTTCCTTTGGATCCTCCGTGAAAATCTCTGTGTCCATTGTGGTTAAAAAAAAATTTGATTGCTTTTCGTAAAGACATCAACCTCGGCAAGAACTGAATAAGCGCTGAAGGCGCGTTTTGTAAAGCCCCAAATGCAATTTGGGGTTTGGGGAATAAGAATATTCATCAGAGCCCTGAAGGGGCGATCTGTAATTCATTCAAAAAATCCTTAATATTAGCTATCTAATAAACCTATTGTATATGGCCAATTTTAATATCGACGCAGACAAAGCACTCACCTACGATGCCATCGTCATCGGATCTGGAATCAGTGGAGGCTGGGCTGCAAAAGAACTCTGCGAAAAAGGATTGAAAACCCTCGTGCTAGAGCGTGGAAGGATCGTGGAGCATGTCAAAGACTACCCAACCATGAATCTAGATCCTTGGGATATGGAATACCGAGGTGGTTTGACTCCAGATCAAAAAGAAAAGCATCCGATTGGAGTGCGTACTGGTTTTATAGGTGCGGCTAACGAACATTTTCACGCCAATGACATCGATAATCCCTATACCGAAGTCAAACCTTTTTTATGGGTGAGAGCGCATCAGATGGGTGGTCGATCTTTACTTTGGGGAAAGCAAACTTACCGTTGGTCAGATTTGGATTTTGAGGCAAATGCTAAAGATGGTCACGGCGTGGATTGGCCAATTCGCTACAAAGACATCGAATCTTGGTACACGTATGTGGAGAAATTTGCAGGGATCTCTGGAGAGGCTTTAGGTCTTCCCCAGCTTCCTGATAGTCATTTTTTACCTCCGATGGAGTTGAATTGTGTGGAAAAGCATGTAAAGCAACGAATCGAAAAGGAATACAATGGCAGAAACATGATCATCGGTCGTGTTGCTCACTTGACCGAGCCGCTCAATGGTAGAGGTAAATGTCAATTCCGAAACCGATGTGATCGAGGTTGTCCATACGGTGCTTATTTCAGTAGTAATGCAGTGACTTTGCCTGCAGCAAATGCGACTGGAAATTTAACAATCAGACCTTTCTCCATCGTCCAGTCCATTGTTTACGATGAAGCGCTAGGCAAAGCAACTGGGGTGAGAATCATCGATTCGGAAACAAATGAGGAAATCATCTATCAGGCGAAAATCATTTTCTGCAATGCCTCGACGCTGAGTACCACTCAGATATTGATGAATTCCACTTCAAGCCGGTTCCCAAATGGCCTGGGCAATGACAGCGGCGAACTTGGCCATAACTTGATGGATCATACCTATCGGGTAGGAGCCAGCGGGTTGGTGGATGGTTTTGATGATCAGTATTACAAAGGTCGAAGACCGAATGGAATCTACATCCCACGGTATGTCAATTTGAAAGACGGGCCTCAATCTGATAAATTTGTCAGAGGCTTTGGATACCAAGGTGGAGGAAGTCGTGCAGGTTGGGGTCAAGGCACCAATAGGAAAGACTTCGGGGGAGAATTTAAAGACAAGATCATGAACCCAGGACCTTGGGAATTTTTCATTACTGGCTTTGCAGAGGCACTACCCAATCATGAAAATAAAGTCTATCTCAACAAAGAAGTGCTGGATAAATGGGGGCAGCCAACCTTGTCCATCGATGCCGAATGGGGACCAAATGAATTGGCGATCAATGCCCTAATGCGAATCGATGCCAGAGAAATGCTGGAGCGAGCGGGATTAAAAGAAATCGTGGACTTCGATAACAAGCATGAAATGGGCTATGGCATCCATGAAATGGGCACAGCGCGGATGGGCAAAGATCCTAAAACCTCCGTACTCAATGGCATGAACCAAATTCATGCCTGCAAAAATGTATTTGTTACTGACGGTGCAGCGATGGCATCTTCCTCTTGCGTCAATCCCTCACTTACCTACATGGCATTGACTGCTCGTGCAGCAGACCATGCGGTATCCGAACTTAAAAAATTAAATCTCTAAGCTATGAATAGAAGAGACGCTCTACGAAAAACAGGTATGCTAGCTGGTTCAGCAGTAGCTATTCCTAGTCTGTTTTCACTCCTTCAATCTTGTAGTCAGACCCCAAGATTGGGCTGGGTTCCACAATTTCTAAATGAGGATCAGGCACAATTTATCAGTTCATTTGTAGATACTATCCTTCCCAAAACAGAGACTCCGGGAGCTTTGGATGTAAAGACGGATATCTTTTTAGACCTAGTCTATGCCAAAACCTATTCTACCGAAGGACAAGCAAAAGTAAAAGCAGACATAGACCAATTCAATGCAGACTGTAAAACCAAGTATGGAAAAGTTTTCGCCGAGTTAAGTTCGGAAGATAAAACTGCTTGCCTTAAAGATCAAGAAGCTACTACTGCCACTTTCAATCGGGGAGTTTGGGGAACTGCAGTAGGGGCACAAGAGCCTGTTGGATTCTATCGTCAATTGAAATCTCAAGCACTTTGGGGTTATTTCAGTTCGGAAGAAATAGGCAAAAATGTGTTGAGTTACGATCCGATTCCAGGAGAGTATTTAGGTTGTATTCCGGTTTCTGAAGTCGGTAAAGTTTGGAGTTTATAATTCATAAAAGTGATTTAGACTTTCGCTCGCTTTAAAAAATTTGAAGTGAATTTCCAGAGGGGATATGATGAATGCTGATACCCGTAAGATTTTTCCCTAGCCATTCTGCCATAAATTCTGATCCTCCTTCTTCACTGGCGGAGTGACCGATCACAATTAAGGAGAGCTTTTCGCCCATCTCATTTGCATTTCGAATGTATTCGGGAGTTTCCCATTCAGGAGATTCTCCGACAATGATCACATCAGGTTTTTCTTTCATCGCCATTTCCATCTGCCTTCTGCCACCCATAGCGCCAGGAAGGAGTAAAACTTTGGAAACCGTCTGATCTAGGTCGCCCACATACCGCATTGCAGGGACTTGCATCTTGGATTTGAGATGATTGATCAAATTGCGAAGCGAAGATTTCGGGATATTAAGCACTGCATTTTGCTTGTAATATGCCTCCCAACCCAACTGAGCCACCACTCCCGCTTGGACCCCATCGACTGTAAGCGAATGCACGTAATTGTGATTTCGCCAGACTGCAATTCCATGTTTTTCCAGTAATTCTGTTTTGTATTTGTAAACTGGATCATTTTCCAGCCATTCGGTTTCATCGAGGTGATTGTAAAAAGTAGGCTCGTGAGCGATGATGAAATTCGCATTCAGATCAATGGCCTTTTGAATTACTGTGATGGTCGCAAACATCGTAGTTACAATTCCCGTCACAACTTGGTCTTTACTTCCGGATTTTAAGGTGTCCACAGTTTTTTCAAAAGGAGAATCTGGAACAGCAGCGATAAACTTATCCATGATTTCGCCGACAGTATATGCTATTTTTGGCGACTGCGAAAAGAGTGAAAAGGGTTGTAAAAATATTCCAGTGCCTATCCAAGCAGAAGTTTTTAGGATAAAGTTGCGGCGTTGATTTGAATTTTGATCTTTCATGTTTGGAATTGATTTCCCCTAAAATAAAAAAAACCGAAGAGCTTTCGACCTTCGGTTTTTATGTGACCTTGAAATATTAGACAATCGTACTTTCAGAAATATCAGTTCACAGATAGATTAGAGATCCAGATAAAGCGTTTTCCCTCAGCGTTCAGATGATCCTGTGCGAAAGTTAGTGGACCTACTTTGGTCTCATTTTCCCAGGTCCAAGTGGCACCTTGCTCTCCATTACCTCTTCGGAATGTCCATTCCAAAATCTTGTTGTTTTCATTCAGATATAGATCATAAGCATCTCCTGGAGTGTAGCCATCCGCGGAGTTATAAATAATGGTCAGCTTGGTAGAATTGGTTCCTTTAAGAGGAGAGCTAACTCCTTCCTCCGTCTCAAAAGTATACCCTGAGTCCCAGCCGAGCTGGAATGGCATCATCGCCCAATATTTATCATTGATAAATGCCTTATCAGCTGGAGGAAGAGAATCGGATAATAAGCTATATGAATAGGTAGTATCCGAATCAGAATAGGCTACAGTTTGATCTTTCATATTCCAGAGGTAAGATCGCGAAAGAACATTAGCGGAGTCCCGCTGTACGTTCCAAGTGAACTCAAGTGTATTAACCTGATCCATTTGATCAAAGCCATAGGCCATCGACACTTTCATCGGTAGTGTATCCGGAGTAGTTTCTTTTGGCTGGCAAGCCACTAGAAATCCGATGAATAAGAAAGCAATAATCAAGTTTTTCATAGGAGATGGTTTTTGTCAAAGGTAACAGAATCAGAGTTCTCATTGTTTTTCAAGCCAATTTTTATACTTCCGATATTCAAATATTCCATAGATTTTTTTTATAAATCTGAAGTACCTCGTTAGGATTAGCATCCCAAGGAAAAGATTTGAAGGGAAGATTTTCTTTTTCTTTTTGGCGGTACCCAATAAGATTGATTTTGCCACCCAAGAAGCCGTTTGCTTAGGATAAGCTTTGGGAATATTGTTGCCTGCAGAATCAAAGAATTTAGTGTCGGTGGCTATGGGAAAGGCTAATGTGACCCAATCTCCTGTTTTTTCGGACCAAATGGTTCTTGCCCATTGGAGCAAAGCCGACTTGGTCGATGCATAAAGACTGTAGCCAGGGATTGACCAAAAAGACATCGCCGAGGCAGTAATGATCAATCGGAATGGCTTTCCTGGAAATATTTCCCTAATCATAAACCCGATTTGAATTGGGCTATGGACATTGAGTTGGAATAGGCTGTCCATTTCCTTCCAATTTTGGTTTTCTGCGGGGCCGTACTCTGCTTTTCCTGCATTTGCAAAGCAAAAATCGACATGGGTCCAGTTGGCATTAACCCAGTCAATAATCAATTGATTTCCAGATTTCTGCCTTAAATCGCAAGAAACTATTCCTTTGATTGCCGGAAATTCATTTTTCAATTCTTCTAAATTTTCCGTGTTAATATCAACTAACAGAAGGTTCGGATTAGAGAGAACGAGTTGCCTGACCAGTTCCAATCCTATCCCGGAGTTTGCGCCGGTAATGATACAATTGGTTTGGGAAAAGGCTTTATAAAACATATTCCGGAGTCGGGAAATTAATTCGAAAAGGGTTGATTTTTACTGCAAAAAGTGGTTTTTGAGATCGTATATCCGGGAAATAAGCGCTATCAATTTCTTTGATTTTCATTTTGGCTAATTTTCCCCAGCCACTCCCGGTAGGTTTTGTGAAATAATCCACATTATTCAGAAACTGGTGTAGATCAATTGGTAAAAAGGAGGTGCTAGCGGGAAAAGGGAATCCAAAAGAGCTGACTTCGCAAGAAAAAACAGGGCGGTCTCCAGAAATAATATTGATAGAGATTTTTCCATTTTCTTCTTCCCACGAAATGGGTAAGGTGTTTTTTGGGATACCCCAATTCGATCTACCATTTTGAGTACTGGCTTCGGAATCGACGTAGATTTTGGTGATGCTTTGTTTGCCATGAGGGGAAAACTTACCGGGAATAAATAATAATTCACGGTAAGGTCCAACGGGAGAATTTTTGTAGTTAACCAACATTAAGTAGCCGAGACCACCTTTAAATTTCCCTATTAATTCGGGCGGAAGTTGAGCGAAAGTTTCTACCCATTTCTTTGAAAATTTGTAAACTAAAATAATTCCTTCCCCTTCCAGTTGCCAAGGTGCTGGCGCTTGATAGTAGTACTTCGATGCTGCGGTCGAACTTGAATTATTTTCATCCATAAGGGGAGGGGCTAACGGCGGTCCAACCTCCGTCGATGATCAAGGTTTGGCCGGTAATATGTCTTGCAGCATCCGAGACTAGAAATGCGGCAGCGGCGGCTATATCTTCCACATTTGCGGGACTTCCGACAGGGGTGAGTTTAGACCATATTTTTACATATTCTGGATCAGAAATAGTGCGGTTTGTGATCGTAGCCCCAGGGGCAATTGTGTTAATGCGGATTCCCAATGGAGCAAGCTCCAGGACTAGATTTTTAGCAAGCATCTCAATAGCAGCTTTGCTCATGGCATAGGCGGCTAGATTTTCATGACTTTGGTGGGCCGTGACTGATGAGGTATAAAGAATAGCCCCTCCAGCGGGTTGATCTTTCATGATCTTTGCGGCAGCCTGGGTAAGAAAGAAAGTTCCTGCTTGATTGATCCTACTTACTTCCATGAAATCTTCTCTGGAATAATCGAAAAACCCACCAAACAGGGTAATGCCTGCATTTGCAATGACGATGTCCACCGATCCAAAATTGGAGATGGCAGTTTTAATTAAGGTTTCAATAACCTGCTCAGAACTGGCATCTCCGGGGACAGGGATAGCTGACATACCATAATGATGAGAAATTCTTTTGCAAGCCTCATGAGTAAGCCCTCCTTCTAGGTCATTCAAAACCAGATTCACGCTTTGAGCCGCCAGTTTCTCGGCAATAGCTAATCCTATTCCCTGCCCTGCTCCAGTGATGATTGCTGTTTTTTTAGTTTTCATTTTCTGTTAATGTGAATCACGCTTGACTTCTGACCCCGAGCTTCCTTGAAGGAAATCAAAATCTACTCCCTCGTGAGCTTGGTTGACTTTGTCCAAAAACAAATTCACGTAACCTCTTTCATAAGGAAGCTTTGTAGGTTGGAACGCAGCTTTTCTATTAGCCATTTCCTCCTCTGAGATAAGGAGGTTTAAGGTTCTATTTGGGACATTCAGCTCAATCATATCGCCATTTTGCACGAATGCTAATGGGCCGCCAATCGCAGATTCTGGAGATACATGCAGTACCACCGTACCATAGCCAGTCCCGCTCATTCGTCCATCTGAGATACGGATAATATCCTTGATCCCCTTTTCCAAAAGCTTCATTGGTAAGCCCATATTCCCTACTTCTGGCATCCCAGGGTAGCCTTTCGGCCCTACGTTTTTCATGACCATCACACAGTTTTCATCGATATCAAGTGCTGGGGAATCGATGATAGCCTTGTATTCATCAATATTTTCAAAAACAACCGCACGTCCGGTATGCGTAAGTAAGTGTGGACTAGCAGCGGATGGCTTTATCACTGCTCCATTCGGGCAGAGATTTCCTTTGAGAACAGCAATTCCTGACTCTGGTTTTATTGGATTTTCAAAAGTTCCAATCAGATTCCGATCATAACATTCTGCTTTCGAAATATTTTCTCCGATAGTTTTTCCATTGATCGTGATTGCGTCGGTATTAAGTTGTTTCTCGATTTCTTTCATCACCGCAGGCAGGCCGCCGGCGTAGAAAAGATCTTCCACCCAATGCTCACCTGATGGCTGTACGTTAGCGATTAGGGGAATTTTCGAAGAAAAATGATCAAAATCAGTCAGGTCAAGTTCCACTCCAATCCGTTTTGCAATAGCTGTTAGGTGTAGAATGAAATTGGTAGATCCTCCCAAAGCAGCATTTACCATGATTGCATTCTCAAACGCTTTTCGGGTTAGAATTTTGGACATTTTCAGATCCTCATTGACCATTTCCACGATCCTCATACCTGACATGTGGGCTAGTACTTTCCGCCGGGAATCTGCCGCTGGGATGGTCGCGTTATCAGGTAGAGCCAAACCAAGGGCTTCGACCATTGCCGCCATTGTGGAGGCGGTCCCCATTGGTGCGCAATGCCCCACTGAGCGGGACATCGCTGCTTCGGCAGCAATAAAATCTTCTTGGGAAAGTTTTCCCAATTTAAAGTCTTCCGCAAATCTCCAGACATCTGATGTGCCGATTTTCTTGCCTTTAAATCTTCCTACTAGCATCGGTCCACCGGAAACCACCAAAGTTGGAATGTCTACTGAGGCTGCACCCATGACGAGTGATGGAGTAGTCTTGTCACAGCCGCACATCAAGATGACACCATCCATAGGATTGGCTCGGATGCTTTCTTCTACATCCATGCTAGCCAGATTTCTAAAAAGCATAGCTGTTGGCTTGATGGAGCATTCTCCAAGGGACATTACTGGAAATTCGAGTGGAAACCCACCAGCTTCCCAAATACCTCGCTTCAATGCTTCTGCCAAATCTCTAAAATGTGCATTGCAGGGGGTCAGTTCTGACCAAGTGTTACAAATACCGATAACTGGCTTATCCCCTTCGAAAAGATGATGGGGGAAGCCTTGATTTTTCATCCAAGAGCGGTAGATGAATCCATCTTTTCCGGTTCGTCCGTACCATTCTTGGCTGCGAAGTTTCTTTTTGGTCATAGGTCTTTGGGTTGAGAGAATTTTGGCAAGAAGGTACCAAAAAAAATGAAAATTCTGAAGCTGCGACCTAAATAGGGGTTTTATTAGTAAGAAAAGATTGTTTTAGCAATCTTTTTCCATCCGATCAAGCGCAGTACTGAGCGCGTCCAAGTCGATGGTAAAATCTGTTGTGATGGTATCGGCCTTATCACCTTTATTTAGCGTGTAGTAGTAAGGTAGCCCAAGTGCGGCAGCTAAGTTAAAGTAACATTGCGTCTTAGCGTCATCAAGATTGCGTAGTTCAAGGACTTTGGTGTTTGGAGCGAGAAAAAGCATATTGGTCAAGGCTGCTCCATGAAGTGAAACCAATATTTTACTTTCACTCATCAATTGAATTTGCTGTTTTAAATTGAGCTTTTCTGCATAGAAAATTTCAAATCCTCGTTTTTTGAGAATCAACTCTACTTCTGTTTCGTTGTGTGCTTTCCGTTTTCCAGCTAGTTTTCTGCTGATGTAGACTTTTCGCCAAGGCTCAGATGCAGTTTTAAAGCTGAGCTTTTCCCTGGTTTTTTGTGTCAGTTTCAAATTGAAATTAGGAAAAGAAGCAGTCCGAGCCGTAAGAATCAAGGTGCTTACTTGCAGGTTTTGATTGGATTTGAAAAATAAAACCTCCGCACCGATTAGTTCGAGGGATTCACTTACAAAAGCTAAACTTTGGTAAGAATAAGGTAATAGAACAGGCGCTTTGGGATCGCGCTCCAGCCCTTCCCAGATTCTAGGAAGACAATCCGTCATCCAATGAAAATAATTTGGACTCCACTCATCAATAATCCAAATCCCTTTGGGGATTTTTCGCCAAGATTTCGGGACACAGTTAATTGCGCGCTTAGCAAATTGAAGCGGGCCTAAGTTTGCAACATGGGTATGTGAAGCGTAGAATTTGAATTCACCGGGAGCAAAGACAGTATCTTGAAGAATCCAGACATTCTTTAAGTGTATTGGATGAAGTCGCTCGAAAGAAACTTCTAAAGCCCTCCGGAATAGGGGCAAGTCTTTTGGGTCAAGATTGATCGGTAGAGTTCTTTTGACGGTGATTTCTTGGCGCAATGGAAAATCATTTTTGATGAAAGAACAATCGGGAGGGTAGCCCTCCCGAATGCTTAAGCTATTCGCTCTATTTGTGCCCCGAGTGCATTCAATCGTTCATCGATTTGCTGATAGCCTCGATCAATTTGTTCGATGTTATCTATAACGGAAGTGCCATTAGCAGATAGTGCAGCAATCAACAAGGACACACCCGCTCGAATATCTGGTGAAGTCATCCGAATGCCACGAAGTGGGTATTTCCGATCTAAACCAATTACTGTAGCGCGATGCGGATCACAAAGAATGATCTGTGCTCCCATATCAATCAGCTTATCAACGAAGAATAATCTGGATTCAAACATTTTCTGATGTATCAAAACAGTTCCCTTAGCTTGTATCGCAGTGACCAAAATAATCGATAGCAAATCCGGAGTAAATCCAGGCCAAATCTGATCGGCAACCGTCAGGATCGATCCATCTATAAAAGTTTCAATCTCATAATTTGACTGTGCTGGAACATAGATATCATCTCCACGAAATTCCAGCTTGATTCCCATTCTTCGAAAAGTCTCTGGAATAATCCCCAATCGGTGAATTTGACAGTCTTTGATCGTGATCTCAGACTGCGTCATGGCCGCTAAGCCAATAAATGATCCAATCTCAATCATGTCTGGAAGCATGGTATGATCCGTGCCTCCTAATTTATCTACCCCTTCAATATGAAGTAGGTTTGATCCCACTCCAGTTATTTTGGCACCCATTCGATTGAGCATGTCACAAAGTTGCTGCAAATAAGGCTCACAGGCGGCATTGTAAATGGTAGTCTTGCCTTCAGCCATTACTGCTGCCATCACGATATTTGCCGTGCCAGTGACAGAAGCTTCGTCCAGCAGCATGTATGCGCCTTTTAGATTTTTCCCATCAATGTGGAAAATCTCATTGGCAGCATCGTAGTGGAATTTGGCGCCAAGTTTCTGAAAACCAAAAAAATGGGTGTCCATTCTTCTTCTCCCGATCTTATCTCCTCCCGGTTTGGAAAGTTTTCCTGTACCAAAACGTGATAAGAGTGGGCCGAGAATCATAACTGAACCTCGTAAAGAAGAGGCTGTTTTCAGGAAGTCTTCTGTTTCCAGGTAGTCGAGATTCACTTGATCAGCTTGGAATGAATAGGATTCTGGTCCTAGTTTTTCAACTTTCACACCCATGTCGCTAAGCAATTCGATCAGCTTATTGACATCTCTGATGTTTGGGATTTTATTAATCGTGATCTTCTCCGAAGTGAGGAGAACAGCACAGAGGATTTGTAACGCTTCGTTTTTTGCTCCTTGTGGGGTAATTTCTCCTTTAAGTTTATTGCCACCGACAACCCGAAATGATCCCATTAATTTCTTCGTTTTTTTTGTGCAACCGGTCTTCGGTTTTTATTATTATGTGCCCCATTTCGCTTATTTTTTCCTGGAGGGTCCACTGCGATAGGTAGTTTGAAATCTCTTCTGGTATTGGACTCGAAGAGGCTGTTTTCTTTTACCTTTTCCAGATCAATATGAAGTTTGCCTTTGGAGAGGGTCTTGATGTCATCAAGTATTATCCCGTCGTCAAAATTGTCACGATTCCAAGTAGAATGAAAGCTTCTCATTAACTGACCTATGTAAATGATTGCAGCTTCCTGCTCTTCATCATCCTCGATCTCTATAGCCTGCTCGATGAGTTTTTCGATATTTCTTCCGTAGTGCTTGAATTTCACTTCACCTTTGGGATAGCCGATGGGCATAGGTCTCTTTCCAAGCAATTCTTTCTCAGGCATAGGAAAAGGCGCGTCTACATCTAATTTGAAATCAGACATGATATACACGTCATCCCACAGTTTTTGGTCGTTTTCCAGTTTCCAAGTTGGGTTGAGTTGCTTGATGATCTCAATGACTGTAAAAGCACTTTGGGTACGCTTCTCACGATCTTCGATTCCGGTGATGTGATCAACCAAGCGTTGGATGTTTTTGCCGTATTCTTTCAAAATGTTGTGTTTGTAAGGTTTTTATACTCAATAAGCCGCCCTTAAATTGCGTAGCAAAAGGTAATGAAAAAAATTACCAAAGGATAAGGGCGCAGGGATTAGTCTATAATTCTGAGCTTTGCAAAGCTAAGTAATAATGTTTTCTCACCAAAATTTTCAAATTCGATACTTGCTTTTCGGTTAAG
>JAFMBQ010000097.1 GCA_017858365.1 Algoriphagus sp.
ATAAATTATCATTTTTCTAATGATAATACCAGTTATTAAAAAAATTGCACGATAATTATTTTATCACTATTGAGTATTCAGACATGATTTTATCTAAAATATCTTCAATTTTAGACTGAAAAAGTCTTCTCTTTATAAAATTTAGAGAATCATGGTTTATTTCTTACTCATCAGAAAAATAGATAAGCAATTCTAAGCTCATCTATTTCACCCTACCTTGCGTAAGTAATACTGAAACAAAAGACCACCTATATTAACTATCTAAAAAACCATGATCAAACAAATAACTCGCCTGCTTACTTTGACAGGCTATCTATTATTACTCACCGGTTGTGCAACAGTCACCCAGATTACGGATGCCATGTCACAATCAATCTTAACCCCATCAAATACAGAAATAAACTCAGCATTGAAAGAAGCCTTGGAGCAAGCCACAGGAATCAGTTCCGAAAGGCTTAACCTGAAAGATGGCTACTTAAATAATCTGGATGTAAAAATCCTCTTTCCGCCTGAGGCAAAACAAATCGAAAGTACGCTTCGAACATTGGGCTTGGGATCAATGGTCGATCAAGTCGTGGTCAGTGTCAATCGAGCAGCTGAAGATGCTGCGATAAAGGCTAAACCGATCTTTGAAAGTGCGATCAAGCAAATGACCATTCAGGATGTTAAGAATATACTTTTGGGAGAAAACAATGCTGCTACCCAATATTTCTCCAAAACCACTAGTGATAGTTTGAATACAGTCTTTTCGCCTGTGATCGACCAAAGTCTGAAAAAAGTCGATGCTACCAAATATTGGGAAGATGCTACCACACGCTATAATAAGGTTCCTTTTGTAAAAAAGGTCAACACAGATCTGACTGCCTATGTCACGCAAAAGGCTATTGATGGACTATTTGTGGAGATTGCTAAGGAAGAATTGAAAATTCGTGAGCAGGTTTCTGCTCGAAAATCCGCTTTGCTTCAAAGAGTCTTTGGCTATGCAGACCGAGAGAAAAAATAAGTCGGGATTACTCTTGAATTCAAAACAAAAAAAACCGAGCTGAATGGCTCGGTTTTTTTTTGTTCAAGATCTACGGAAACTGAAATATCATATCAATTATTTCCCGACGACTTTGATCAGCATGCCTTTGCTAACTTGACCTGTCAAAAGCATACCGTTGAGTAGAGCAAGTTCATCAAACCGCTCAGCTGGCATCCCGAAATTCTGAAGAGCAGCTTTCAAGGTCATTGACTGAGGAACCGTTTTAATTTGAATAACATCCGGTTTACGGTTCAACTTTTCGGAATCCTTCAATTCTTTGAAATTCCGCATTGTATTTAAAAACACAGGTTGGTAAGAGACAAATTTTGAAAGATCTGAAATCCCCATCAAACTGTAAATATTGCCCTCAAATTGAATAAGAGCAGAAAGAACTTGAATGTTACCCTGCTCTTGCTTCGCAACCATAATTATTGCTGGCAAACCATTGATCGTTTCTTTCCTAGAATCGACCATAGTCAAGGTATATTTTTGCAGAATTGCATTAGCAGCCTCCTCTACGGTTGCTCCAGAGGCTAACGTAAGCATCATAATGGCATCGCCGGATTTGGGTGCCATTTGGAACTGTTGGGGTGAATTTTGATGTGCCCAGTCTGCAGGGATAGGAAACTGGATTTTCAGCACTGGATGATAGAAAGCATTGTTCTCCACAAAGCCTTGCTTCGGGTCTTCCCCTAGGATCAGTCCGTCTATTTTCTTCAGGTAACTATCTCGGTTTACTGCAAATTCAGTCATTTTAGACTTTTGTTGCCAATCAATAGCCAGTTTTTCAACAGTAGCATTTCGCTCTTCCGGGGATGGGTGTGTAGAAAGAAAATCCGGTATTTCACTGGCTCCGGAATTTTCCTGTTGCCGCTCTAATGTTTCAAAAAAGGTTGCCATCTCAGTTGCATCATACCCGATTTGGGAAGAATAGTCCACACCTAATTTATCCGATTGCCGCTCCGCGTCTCTTCCGAATTTCAATAAAGCCAACTGCATTCCCTGAGACAAGGGCTCTACGAAATCACTGAGCTGAGGGACTAAAATGATCCCTGCGATAAGACCTAGCTGACCAAGAATCTGGTTTCGCTGCTGTATCACTGAATGCCTAGCAGTAATGTGCCCAATCTCATGACCCAGTACTCCTGCAAACTCGGCTTCATTATTGAAATGTGCCATAATCCCTCTCGTGAAATACACATACCCACCAGGTACCGCAAAGGCATTAATTACTGGGGAATCCACGATTTTGAACTCATAAGCCAATTTTGGGCGGTGTGAGATCGCTGCCATTTCCTTACCCTTAGCAGTAATGAACTCTTGAAGCTGGGGATCTTCGTATAACCCAAAAAAGGCTACAATTTCAGGATCTGACTGCTGACCCATAGCTACTTCCTGTGCTTCAGACATTAGCACAATTTGCTTTTTCCCGGTAACAGGATTGATTGCGCAAGCACTTAAGGCCAAAAGAGTAAATACCGTACAAAGGTTAAGTAAGTCTCTGAGAGTGTTCATGGGAAGATCAGTTTTTAGCTTTTTAATAATTGGGGGAAATTTCGTTCCAATTTATTTCCTAAATGAAATTAATTTTCTTGATCGCTTATAAAAGGGATACATTCATTCCCTATTGATGACTCAACTCGAGGTGGATCTATTGAAGTATGAGACAAATAAAGTGATTGACTGATTTTTCAAAGAAATAATCCAAGGTCATAAATCTGAGGAAATATCAATTCATCCAAAAAAAACTACTGGAGCATTTGTTTGATTTTGGTGAAAAGGGGTTGAGTAACTCTCTAAGTTATTCAAGAGGAGGTTATCCAAACTTATATTCAGGCAGATTTTATCTTTTCAGCTGTAATAGGCAAATCATAAACCCGCTTACCGCAAGCATTATAAACCGCATTTGAAATTGCAGCTCCTGTTGGCGGCATAGAAACTTCTCCTCCCCCTTCAGCAGGTTTATCTAGTCGATTAATCATCGCTACCTCCACTTCAGGGATTTCACTAAACCGGAAAATTGGATAGCTCGCCCAATCTGTGCTCGTTATTCCATTTTGATCAAAAGTCACTTGCTCTTTTAGTGTCCAACTGGCAGCTTGAATCATTCCCCCTTCGATCTGGTTTGTAATCCCATCCAAATTGATAATTTCTCCAACATCTACGGCAGCCCACATTTTCTTGATCTGGACAATTCCCGTAGACTTGTCGACCCAAACTTTAGCAGCTACAGTAGAATAAGCTGCTGTATTTTTATACCGGGAAAAAGCAAAACCAATTCCTTCACCATCATTTAAAATTTCGGAGCTACACATTTCTCGGATCTTATTAACTACCGCAATTGCCCTTTCGTCTTCCAAATGGGCTAAACGGAATTCCAAAGGATCTTTTCCTACCTTTTCGGCGAGCACATCCATAAATGACTCAATCGAAAAAATGGTGGTATAGGAACCTAGACTTCTCAAAGAAGAAACGCGCAATGGTCCATCAAAGTAGTGAACATTCACTTGCATATTTGGAATGCTGTAATAAGGATCAGCATTTCTATGGCCCCCGGCCAAATACCCTCTCGCTTTTAGTTCGATTGGGTTTTCTAAATACCTAGTATCCAAAAGCGTTGCAGCATCATTATTTGGCCGCATGCTATGAGAGTCGGTCCACACGTCCGATTTCCAGGCTTTGATCTTTCCATCCTCGCTCAAACTTGCCTCTAATTCCATGATCATGGCCGAACCAAAGGGATCCCATGCATGCTCATCTTCTCTAGACCATTGAACTCGAATATGCTTACTGGGATAATTCATAGCTAGAATTGCCGCATCCGCAGCGGCATCATCCGCAGTACTATGACCAAAGCAGCCAGCTCCTGGAACTGCGATCACATGGATTTTTTCTTCATCCATTTTGAGCATGCTAGCTATCGCACTTCGCATGGGATAAATGCCCTGACTATGTGACCAAATATGAAGGATCTCTCCATCATACATGGCAATCCCACAAGCAGGCCCCATAGATCCATGTTTTAAATAAGGTTTTGTAAAAGCAGATTTGAATGTCTCCGTACTATTAAATCCCTCACTTACATCCCCATCATTCCTAATGCTTTGGGCATGGTCTGCTATAGACTTAATATGAGTATAAATGTCTTTTTGATCGGGGAATAAAAAACTTTCAGTCCATTCCGAATGATTTCTTAAAAAACTTTCAGCCTTTACTGCTTGATATTCTCGTTCAGTAATCACTCCAACAAAGCTGCCGTTGATGACGGTTTTAATGACTCCCGAAACTTCAGCTGACAATCCACTTTTATCCAATTTCATCAACTTTGAATGGTATCCTTTCGGTCTCAAAACCCGCGCATGAACCATACCTGGGAATCTCATATCCTGGATATAATATGCTTCAGCTCGAACCATTTTTTCAATTTCAGTTCGGGGAATAGGTTTACCTACATACCGATATTCAGTATTTACTTTTAATGGAACAGGAACCGTGACTTCCATATCGATCTGGGCTCCATCCAGTATTTCTGCAAAATTCAAAGACTGATTACTCGTTTTGGTATTTACTTTTCCATTGTAAAAAATCAGGTTTTCAACTGGGGCATTCAGTTTTATACTTGCCAATTCCAATAGTTTTTGTCTGGCAGTAGCTGCTGCATATCGAACAGACATGGCACTGTTTGATATCGAACCACTTCCAGCGGTATATCCTTCATCGGGAGTCAAGCCTGTTTCCGCTAGGTGAACTTCTACTTGATCTAATTCTAGATCCAATTCCTCAGCTGCTACCTGACAGATCGCCATTCGGATTCCCTGACCCAATTCCACTTTTCCCGAAAAAACCATCACTCGACCATCTTCCAAAACCTGAAGCCAAGCGTTCACTTTGGAAGCATTACGCATGCTCCCGGGAAAGTCACCATTGTAATTCATCCGGGCAGCGACAGTTGGATCCTGTTTACCGAAACAAGAATTTAGCAAAGGAAAACCAACACTGAGATAGCCTATATTTCGAAGAAATTTTCTTCTAGACGTTTTGGGTAGATCGATCATGGTCCTTATTGGTTTTTTACAGCTCTTTTGATCGCCTTAATAATTCGCGTATGGGTACTGCAACGACACAAATTCATTTGCAAAGCGTCCTTAATTTCCTCCTCACCTGGATTGGGATTTTTATTTAACAAACCCACTGAGGCCATCACCATTCCATTCAGACAATAGCCACACTGGGCTGCCTGTTCTTCTACAAATGCCTCTTGGACTGGATGCAATTTTCCATTTTCACTTGACAGTCCTTCCAACGTAATCACCCTAGAAGCACCTATAGAATCAACAGATCTCACACAGCTAGTCACTGCATTTCCATCTACTAGCACCATACAACTTCCACATTGGGACAGTCCACAGCCAAACTTCGGTCCATTGAGTTCAAGGTAATCTCGAAGCACATAAAGCAATGGTGTTTCGGGTTCAGCATCAACTACTTTCTCAGAACCATTAATATGAAGAGTGTATTTGGGCATAGGGAATAGCTTTGATTTCTAAGATAGGGAAATGGAAGGTTATCTCCAGAAAATTTCAACTTCCAATTTTTAACAAAAAAAAACCGAGCCTCTCAGCTCGGTTTTCAATATCTAAACGCTACAAATATTAATCTACGAGCGATACAGTAACTGAATCACCCTCTTTGGTCACTTTAGCTACTCCCTTTCCAGTAAGGCCTTTCATCGCTACATCCCACTTTTTACCGCTTAGCTCTGCCTTCAACTTCAAGTCAGATAAAGCCACTGGAGATTCTGCTTTCAACAATTCGAAAATGATCTTCTCTTCTTCCGAAAGATCTACTTGCTTTTTCTCAGGACGCATTTGAGGGAAAAATAACACTTCCTGAATAGTTGTCTTATTAGTCAATAGCATGGTCAATCGGTCAATTCCGATCCCCAAACCCGAGGTTGGAGGCATGCCGTATTCTAAAGCCCGAAGGAAGTCCTCATCCATGGCCATCGCTTCGTCATCTCCTCTTGCTGCCAATTTCAACTGCTCCTCAAATCGCTCCCGCTGATCGATTGGATCATTGAGCTCGGTATACGCATTGGCGATTTCTTTGCCATTCACAAATAATTCAAAACGCTCTACTAATCCAGGCTCAGTTCTATGCTTTTTCGCCAAAGGCGTCATCTCAATCGGATAGTCTGTGATGTATGTGGGTTGAATAAGATTCGCTTCCACTTTGGCACCAAAGATTTCATCAACCAATTTGCCTCTGCCCATGGTATCATCGACGGCGATTGCAAGTTTCTTACAGACCTCACGCAGTCCGGATTCATCCAATTTGCTTACATCCACTCCTGCATATTCCTTGATGGAATCGTACATCGTCAATCTTCTGTAAGGACCAGCAAAATTGATCATTTTGTCACCCACAGGGATTGTTGTCTTGCCGTGGATTTTCTGAGTCACTTGCTCGATCAGTTCCTCCACCATTTCCATCATCCAGATGTAGTCTTTGTAGGCTACATAGATTTCCATGGAAGTGAATTCTGGATTGTGAGTACGGTCCATGCCTTCATTTCGAAACATTTTCCCAAACTCATAGACTCCATCAAACCCACCGACAATTAATCTCTTCAGATATAGCTCATTCGCAATACGTAAGAAAAGCGGCATATCCAAGGTGTTGTGATGGGTTCCAAAAGGTCGAGCTGCTGCGCCACCATGGACGGCCTGCAAAATCGGGGTTTCCACTTCAAGCCATCCATGATCGTCGAAATAGCGACGCATTTGGGAAATGATTTTTGATCTAGTCACAAACGTGTTTTTCACCTCAGGATTTACCGTCAAATCCACGTAGCGCTGTCTATATCGCATCTCAGGATCGGTGAAACCATCATGCACATTTCCTTCTTCGTCTCGCTTCACGATTGGAAGTGGCTTGACAGATTTAGAAAGCACCGTCATTTCTGTGACGTGAAGTGAGATTTCACCGGTTTGTGTGGTGAAAATATATCCTGTCAGCCCTAGGAAATCTCCGATTCCCAAAAGCTTTTTGAAAACAGCATTATAAAGCGTCTTGTCTTCTCCTGGACAGATGTCATCGCGACGAATGTAGAATTGAAGTCTTCCCGAAGCATCTTGAATCTCTCCAAACGAAGCCGAACCCATGATTCTCCGGCTCATCAATCGACCAGCGATCTTGATATCCTTATAATCCGTCTTGCTGTTTTCGTAGTTGCGGTGAATATCTTCTGAAGTCACGTTAATAGGAAAAGCGGCTGCTGGATAGGGATTGATTCCCAACCTCATCAGTTCTTCTCGATCCTTACGTCTTTCTAATTCCTGTTCGCTTAAAACTTGCATTCTATGTTATTTGAAATTTGTAATTCTTTTATATTGTCGGGTGTCAGATGACCGAAGTCTGGTGAATACCGCAAACCAGCAACTTCACCTTTCATCCTACTACCTCACACCTTTCACCTTATACTAACTAACATCGGTCACCCGACATCGGTCATCAAGCAATTATTTATTTTTCCTCCTTTTCATCTCCCGCTTGATCAACTCAAATTCTCTACTACTTTGACCTGCAATACTTGAGTTCTCAGCTGCTCTTCGAGTCAAATAAGGCATCACTTTTTCGACCGGTCCATAGGGCACATATTTCACGACACGAAAACCCGCATTAGCAAGGTTGAATGAAATATTATCACTCATACCGTATAGTTGGGAAAAGAACACTCGATCAGAATTTGGATCGATTCCATTCAGATTGATCAATTGGGTCAAGAGAAGATTGCTATTTTCATTGTGAGAACCAGAAACCAAAAACACTCCATTTTCCAAGGTGTAGTTTAGCGCTAAATCATAATCCCGATCTGTTGCAGCTTTATTTGGTTGGATTGGACTTGGATAGCTCATTTCTTCAGCTCGATCTCGTTCCTTTTCCATGTAGGCTCCGCGAACTGGCTTCGCTCCAAAGATATACCCTCTTTCCTTTGCTAATTCGTTTGCCTTCTTCAATCGCTCCAAAGAGTCTTGTCGATACATCTGAAATGTATTATAGACCACACAGCGCTCTTTATTATATTTCTCCATGGCTTCATAAGCCAAGTCGTCAATCACATTTTGAAACCAAGACTCCTCAGCATCCACTAAGATTTTTAACCCCAGATCGTGAGCAGCTTTGCAAAGCCGATCTACTCGAGCCTGTGTTCGCTCAAAAGCTTTAGTATCTTCCGGATTCAACTTCTCTCCAGCCTGGATTTTCTCCATAATATGGTAATCTCCGAGTCCGGTCACCTTAAACACTCCAAAAGGCATGTAATCAGTCTTGGCCGATTCCACTAAGGTCTGATAGATCTCTTCGGTGGTTTTATCATAGCTGTCTTCGTCTCCTTTTCCTTCTACAGAAAGATCTAGAATACTTTCGATACCGAAGGATTCGAGCTTTTTACAGGCTTCAATCGTCTCAGCGATTGTTTCCCCTCCGCAAAAATGCCCAAACATGGTTTGTTTCATCAATCCCTTGATCGGAAGACCTAATTTAAAGGAGATATTAGTAAGGGAAATCCCGAGATTGGATACGAACTTATTATTCAAAAGCGCAAAAACCAGATATACTTTCCGGAGTTCAGCATCTGTTTTGGAAGCAAAGGCTACTTCCAGGTTTTCAAAAGAAATATTGGATTTTACTGGCATTTGGGGCGAATAAAGTGTCAAAGATATCAAAAAAACAGGTTGCGCTTTAGTTTTGTTGCGAATATTGAAAATTTGAATTTCTTGATTTAATTCGCTTTGAGTCTAAGTCACTTCATTCCTAAAAGTCAGGTGAACAAACAAAAAATTTGGTCAGAATTTAATTTATCTACTTTGATTACTTCCATCATTAAAAAAAAATCATTTATTTATTTTCAGAATTAAATAAATAAATCGTTAATGAAAACAAAATTAAAATCTGTTTGCATTGTTTTTTCTTAGAATTTTAGATAAAAATCAATGAATAGCTGAAATAATTATTGAATTGATAAGTAAGTAGCGGATAATTAATTTTGTTTTTAAAAAGTACCCGCTTATTTTTGACACATGTTATTTGCAGCAGCGATTTATTTTACGTTCTTCTATTTTTACTTTCGAAGCCAAAATCGAATCGGAGCTGTGTATTGTCTAGCCAAAAACTAAAAGAAAATATAAACACAAAAGCCCGGTTCGAAAGACCCGGGCTTTTTTTATTTAAAGCTCAGTACTATGAAATCACACAAACAAATTAAAGATTGGGGTCTCGGATTAACTACTCCATTGATCATTGCAGGGCCATGCTCCGCTGAGACACCAGAGCAGATCGAACAGATCTGTAAAGAAATGAAAGAACAGAACATAGTCCCTCAACTTTTTAGAGCCGGGATATGGAAGCCTAGAACTCGCCCCGGATCCTTCGAAGGTGTGGGTGAAGAGGGTTTGAAATGGATGGAAATCGTCCGTCATCAACTCAATATCCCTATTACAACTGAAGTAGGAAATGCTGCTCATGTGGAAATGGCTTTGAAACACAAAATAGATGTACTTTGGGTAGGAGCTCGAACTACTGTGAATCCATTTGCGGTGCAGGAGATTGCTGAAGCTCTTAAAGGAGTTGATATCCCGGTCATGGTGAAAAACCCGATGAACCCAGATCTCGATCTTTGGATTGGTGCTCTGGAGCGTTTCCATGCCGTAGGAATCGATAAGCTTGCAGCAATTCACCGTGGCTTCTCTGACGCATACGATAAGCGATTCCGAAATAAACCAAATTGGTCAATGCCAATTCACTTGAAGCGCTTGTGGACTGGCATGGAAGTAATCAACGATCCTTCTCACATCGTAGGAAAAAGAGACGGATTGCTTGAGGTTGCTCAGCGTGCAATGAACTTTGGCTTGGATGGATTGATGATTGAGACGCACAATGATCCCGACAAAGCTTGGTCCGATGCAAAACAGCAGGTGACTCCAGCGGCTTTGAGAGAAATGATCAATGCGATCGACTTCAAAGAACCAATGGAAAGTATGAAGCCTGATGAGCGTCTGCAAGATTTGAGAAGAGCCGTAGATCACATGGATGATCAATTGCTGGATATCCTTCAGGAGCGATTTGCAATGATCGATCAGATCGGATCCCATAAGCGCGAGCATCATTTAACCGTTTTTCAATCTGATCGATGGAAAGAAGTGATGGAAAGCAGAACTCAAAAAGGAATCAATAAGCACCTGAGCGAAAAATTCATGAAGGAGTTACTTTATTGCATTCATGAGGAATCTGTGAAGCGTCAGGAGAAACAACTCCGCGAGGCTAGCCCAATCAAAAAATAATTTCATTGTAATGAGTCAGATACCGGCAAAGGAGGAATGTTTATTTCTCCTTTGCTTCTTTTAAATTAAATTCGCTCATCGCACACGTTTTTCTTCAGTGAATCCAATCCTCTTTTCAGACCATCCCCAGCAAGACCTTCAAGCGCTTTTAGCCAGCTTGGACTATTCCAAAATCTTCATTTTGGTAGACTCCAATACGCAAATGCATTGCCTGCCTATTCTTTTTCCTGAATTGAAAACTGAAATCAACTATTTCGTAATCAGTCCAGGTGAGAAAAATAAAACCATTACAACTTGTATGGAAATCTGGGCCGCAATGACCGAAGCCCAACTGGATCGAAAAGCCATTGTACTAAACCTTGGAGGTGGAGTATTGGGAGATATGGGAGGCTTTTGCGCCAGCATTTACAAACGGGGAATTCGATTTATCAATATCCCAACCACCTTACTTTCTCAAGTAGATGCGAGTGTTGGCGGTAAATTAGGAGTCGATTTTCATGGATTGAAAAATCACTTGGGCGTGTTCAACGAACCAGAAGCTGTTCTCATAGCTCCAAAATTCCTAGAAACACTTCCCGATCAAGAACTTCGATCAGGTTTTGCAGAAATCATCAAGCATGGATTGATTCAGGACAAAGCTTATCTCGAAAGTTTGAGCATTCAGAATTGGAGGGACTCCGATTGGAAAAAATTGATCAAGCACTCTGTGGAGATCAAATCAAAAGTCGTTACTGAGGACCCAAAAGAGGCAGGTTTGCGAAAAATCCTGAACTTTGGACATACCATAGGGCATGCTTTTGAAACTTATTATTTGGATGGAAAAAAGCATCTGCTCCACGGAGAAGCAATCGCCGTAGGAATGATCTGTGAGGCTTGGCTTTCTCATCAAAAACAAGGACTTTCCTCTGCTGAATTACATCAAATAAGCCGCACATTTTTAGCGATTTATGGGAAAATTGAAATCGAGGAAAAAGAAATTATCCCAGTTTTGGATCTCTGTATTCAAGACAAAAAAAATGAAGGAAATACCTTGATGTTTTCGCTGTTGAATGAAATTGGAGATTGCACCTATAATGTCTCCGTCTCTAGATCAGAAATAAGGGATTCGATCAGCTACTATCAGAATCTTCCCATTGCTTAAACTTAAATATTGAAAATCGATACCATGGAAATCCTTCGCCTTGCGCAGCAATCCAACTTTGAATCTGTCACCATCCCATTACCCTCATCCAAAAGCGAATCTAACCGAGTATTGGTAATCGACGCTTTGACGAAGGGTGAAAATCGGATCTCAAACTTAGCGGAGGCTCGCGATACACAGACCATGATCAGTTTACTGGAAAAGAACCCACCGGTATATGATGTTTTGGATG
>JAFMBQ010000671.1 GCA_017858365.1 Algoriphagus sp.
ATCCAATACTTCACTCACTTGGCCCGATGCAAAGAAATTAGTCTTGCCCCAGGTCAGATCAGCGAATGAGATTTGGAGTAAATCTAAATTACCATCGACAACTAGTTCAGCCGAAAAAGGATAGGCTTCCAGTTTTTGGATCAAGGTATCTTGTGCGAGTGTTGGTTGGAAATAATAGGCGTCTTCAACCGCTAGGTTAGGAGCTTTTAAGTTCAAGTCAAACCCAATCAGCTGTGGGTTTTGGATGAGTTCAGTTATCGATTTGTAGGTCAGCTTGAGATCTCCAGTCAATTCACTTCGGTTAATTGCAAGATTAAGGTTCTCGATGGAAGTTTCCAGATCGTTGCTCGCGAGAGAAACCGAAAACTCTTTAAGTGAAAATCCACTCGCCTCTTCAAATTGAAGCGAGTTGACTTGGGCGCTCGCGGTTTTATTCTCAAGTATCAAGTCGCTGAGATCGGCCGTCAGTCCGGTAATCTCGATCGCTTCTGGATTGAAAAAACCTTTTTGAAAATCAGTTTCAGAAGTTTTAAATTCAATCTGATTGTTTTCAAGCGTGATTTGTTTGGCGCTTACGATCCATTCCGGCCAGATAAATGGAGCAATAGAAGAATCTGATTCCGCTGCAGAATTGGCACTTGGAATTGAAAAATCGTGGAATAAAATACTAGAATTTTTCAGCTCAAATAGCTCCAATTTTACTTCTTGATTCTTCAAATCCACCTTAGGAAATTTCAAGAGAAGCTCTTTTAAATCTATCTCTGCCAACTGCTGATCAACTTTGTTTTTATAGTTGAGCTGGACATTCTGAATCGCTAGTTTCCTTAAAATTAGGTTGATCGGACTGCTTGCGGTGGTGTCAGGTGGTGTTTCTGGAAAAGGCTTGGTTTGTAAATAATCAGCTTTTGTATCGCGAAGTGAAATCTCGGAAATCTCAATTGCCATAGTTTCCAGATCGATTTGAGGAAGGTCCATTCTTAATTCTCCCAAGATTAGCTTGCTTGAAATCCCAAGAAATTCATCCTCATAATTCAAGTTGAAATTAGAGAGTGAGATATCTCTCAAAGCCAGTTTTAAAGCGCTTGAGGTACTATCTGGAGGCTCAGGTTTTTCCGCTGATTGTGGCAAAAATGCCTCAATCAGAAAAGTAAAATTAAAGTCTTCGGTTTTGGCCTTTCTGGACACATTTCCTTTGACTCCATCCCAATGAAGTTTTGAAACTTTGATATCGCCTGAGCTGAGGAGCGGTAAGAACTCCAATCCAGCCTCCAGCTTATTTGAAAAAAGAAGCGTGTCGCCGGATAAATCTTCTAGATAAACTCCCTCTAGATAGATGTTTCCAGAAAAAGTAATGAACAGTCGATCGATGGATAATTTTGTTCCGGTCTCCTTTTCTATAAAACTGGCCGCTTTATTTACGATGATCCCTTGTCCCCATGGACTTCTCACCAATAGAATAATCGCTACCAGAATCAAAAGAATGACTCCGATGACGATCCCTGTTACTTTAGAAATTTTTAAAAAGATGCGTTTGATAGTTGGAAGTTTTTAGACAGACAATATCTCTACTCTAGCTATTATAAAATTGAGTCAATAAGCACGCCAAGGTCAATTTTGAATAGTAAAACGGGTTCAAAGTTTAAAATTTGAGAATTGAAATTCGATTTCAATCCGAGCATTAGAACTATAATAATTCCTAAACTAATCTGAATAGTTCCTAACAACAGCAAGAAAGCAGGACTCAAAAATGGGTCGGCTTCAGGTTTATTAGGATTAAGTATGTGTCAGTTTAGACTTTTTGGTTTTCCATGTAAAGCAAAAAGAATGGAAAAATAAACCTTAAAATTACAATCATAGCGTTTGAATTAACCGTATTTACATTCTCATTCTGAGCTTTTTGTCCACCAAAAAGCTCATCAAAGAAATAACCAAACCAGCTAAAGAAATCCCAAGGGATAGAGGCCAATTGAAATAGGAAACTGAAATTGAAAGAATTTGCAAAGCCAAACCTGCCATCCAAACCAAATGTCCAATCCAAGTTCGAATAGGTCTGAGGTTTAGTTCAGTGTCTCCTTTTCCTTCATCGATCAATGGCCTAAAAAAATCACGATACTGCCAAAGTAAAATACCGTCTAGTATTAGGAAAAAGCAAATCACGAGCGGTGTGCCTTGCCAATGTAGTGAAATGGTCACCATAAGAATATTAGCCAGTAGCGGAAGCATCATGATACTTCCAAGCAATTTGTATCTAGTGGTGACGAGAAAGTAGCCGATTATCACTTGGGAGTAAGCGATAAAAGTACCATAAAACCCCAGTCCATATTTGGACAGCTCATCGATCAACCATACAGGTCCCATCCAACCGAAAAACTTATGCTCAAAGAAGAGCTTGGCCATTCCTGATCCCCAGAAGGTAAAGCCCAAAAACACAGAAATGCCACCAATTAGAAATTTAGAGGTGTCCTCTTAATATCATATCATATTTGAGATATACATTTTATCTGCTTT
>JAFMBQ010000672.1 GCA_017858365.1 Algoriphagus sp.
TTTGAGATTATCAGAAGCTTTATTGCCATGTTTGGATTTCTAAATCTAACTATGCACTTAAAGTGCATTTACCCGTCCTATTGCCCTCAACACTAATCAATTCAGGATCCCACTTTTTTATAGACGGCTATTCTAATGCTTGATCCTTCATCTCTGGATTAAACCAAACCAATTTAGGTTTATAGTAGTGTCGCTGATCCATTCGAGTTTGAACGTTAGCAGCCAAATAATACCCACTTGCCATACCTCTTTTGGCAGTATTCCTTCCCAATTTAATGCTATAGTGGAAGGTTTTACTCCAAGTTCATTGGCAACCATTTTTTGGTTCATTCCTGCCTTAATAAAGGCTTTATTCTAAAATCTTTTTATAAAACTGAGCTGTGTGCATTTTTTCGCCATAAGCAATACAAAGATTGCACTACTCGGTCAAATGGCAAAATACCCTCAAAAGTATTTTGTCGCTTGTTTCTAAAAATTGCACTTATCAGTTGAACTCAGTGGTAAATGATAATGTACATTAATAAATAATTCCAGATAATAAATTAAAGAATTTCATAAAGGTAGATATCCCAGGCAGACTCTTGGTCTTGAAATTTTTTAAGAAACTTATATTCAGGATCTGTTTGTGTATCAATTTTTACTGCTGAAATAAAGTATTTTCCTCCCATATCTTTCATTGCCTGAGTATTAAAATCAAGATTTTTTAATATTATGTTATTGCCCGACACATTTACATATCCAATATCTGCGGCAGTAAACAGATAAGCACGGGAACCCCAATAATCATAGTATTCCCGAAGTACCCGATTCTTTTTAATCTCGTCTTTTATTATTTCCCGAAATTTCAATTTATACCTTTTATCATAGTTCGCCAAATATCCATCAAGCGTATAAAAACCATTGTATTGTGAAACACTTGGATGCAAACCCAAACTTAAAACACGAAATTTACTTTTATCTAATCCTATATATTTTGAAATCTGAGCAAACTGTTTCTCTGCGAAAAAACTCTTGATACTAGGGTCAACTTTCAAAATTAATGCACCTCCTTTCTCGTTATACTTGAAACCTAATGTGGAAACAATTATTTCATGATGCCTGAAATCATAGGCCAGCTGACAAATCAATAAAATGATGATCAGGTACTTCCCTATTACAAGCTTTTTATTAATATAAACCAAACTGATGGCAAACAGTATGAAGAATAATAAAGGATACAACAAAGATACTCTCTGAAGATTTATAGGGACTATACTAAAAAGAAAGCTATAAATATTGAAGAAATATTTCGAAAAACTAAATGAAACTAAGATAGCTGAGATTATAATAAAGAAAAATGTAAATTTAAATTTTGCCGAGAATTGATTATAGTTCCACATCAGAATTCCACCCAGCACCATTGAAAACAAAATGAAATGATTGCCTGTATAAATCAGATTTGAAAATTCTCTTAAAGAATCGAATAGCTCCTGTTTAGGGAAGGCAAAGTCAACACGATGTGAAACAAAGTTCTCATTAATAAAAAAAACATCAAACAACCTATAATTTGCAAACACATAAAGCAAATTGATAAGCAGGAATGCATAAATATATTTTCTGTTTATTTTTTTCTTTTGAACAAGGTCTAAAATGATTAACAATAAAATTAAACCAAGAAAGAAGCAACCACTATAAATAAGCGATGAATAAAACGGAAATATTATTACAATAAGCCAATTAGTGTAGTGGTTATTGCCTGATCTTAAATTTAAAAATGCATACAGTATAAAAGGAAGTCCGTAAATAGAAAGCGCGCCAAATGGCCAGAGCGGGAGCAGACTGAATGTTAATGAGACTCCTGCTTGAATGAAACGAAATTCTTTACCTGGGATGATAAATTTACGAAGAAGTAAAAACATACCCCAAAAGGCAGTAAGGACAAATAACCATCTTTCAAAGATATAACCTCCAATAGGGTCAAACAGCCAAAACCATAAAAAGGTAAAGTTCCATTCAGAAAGAAATGAACTTCTTGGAGCCCCGTTCATAAAGGATTCAACTGGCATATTATTAGGGGAAAAGACTAGCCCCTGATCCAGAATTACTTTATACCAAACAAAAATCGAATCCAGATTATCCGGAATAAATATCGAAGCGTTTTCCCCAAGAATAGTAAAGGGAAGACAATAACAGGAAATAACTAAGGCGCAGAAACCAAATATTATTTTATCATTATTAATTAAGGAAGAAAACCGTTGAGAAAAAGCCATTATGAACGAAGGTTTTTAATTATTGATTTTTTTTGCAACACAAATTAGACTGCCGCCAAAAGGAAGCCTGATTCCTGATTTAATTAAATACTCATCCAGACTTAATACAGATTCCAGCGCTGCATTTAAAAACTTATTCACTCTGAACTCTTCATGCCCGGATGCTGCCTTTTCTTTTCGTTGCAATAAAAATCTTGAAATAACCATCAGCGGAAAAAGGCTAAAAACAAAACTTCCACAATATTCAATTTTAAATCC
>JAFMBQ010000673.1 GCA_017858365.1 Algoriphagus sp.
GTCAAAAACTTGTTTTGAAACCGAGCTTATATCCAATACCGTTTGTGAAATATTCTTGATTTGTATTGCATCCTTGAACGCCTCATTAACCTGTGTAAGACTGCTAACAAGCATGGTATTAACCAGTGCTAGGCTGGATGAATTAATCAGGATGTCGTCTGTATTTTGGCTGATGATCTCCAGGGATTTATGGTAGCCGATTTCACTCACATTCCGTATTGCAGCGTTGCTGTTAACTATGGCAAAATGATTTTTATCAAATACATAAGTCTGAGAGCAGGCATCCATACTATTGAAGCCTAACAAAAGGAAAGCGATCCATTTCATGGTTTAAGGATTTTAGCGTTTTGAATAATTTTATCTACCAATGCCTGCTCCTTTGCGAGGTAGTCCAAATAGGGAGCTCCGCCATATTTCCTCTCAAGGTGTGCTTGAAGTGTTCGGGAAGTGGCATAGGAATGGCCGTTTATTTCTCTTAATTCATCGATTATATGCTGAAATAGAATTCTTCTTTCAGACACTTTCATTTGGTTAATTGTACCAATACTGGCTGAAAGGCCTAACAAATAGCGAAGCAGGGTGTAAGATCTCTCCACAAAAATTTTCTCTGTTTCAATGGCAAAAAGTATCAGGGAAGGGTCCTGCCGGCAGTAATAAACAATTTGCTGCTGGTTGTCTATTATAGATTGAACAAGGGGATCAGCGGTAGACCCAATTCCTATCGCATCGATAATCATTGAAAGTTTTGCGAAGCGATCTTGAACCGTTCTATATTTCGCTTTGACCGTACTGAGAAGACTGTTGTTTACTGCTTCATTTACAGCATTCGCTCTTTGGTTTGTTTTTGCCTCCTGTTGTTTTTCGTATTCGCTCTTCGATTCATTGACCAATTGATGCAATAATGCGACATTGGTCTGGGAATAAGTGGAATAGGAGCATAAAACCAGGCTGCATATTAACAGATAGCGTTTCATCGCTGCAGCACAATTCGCTTTCGCACGATATCATTAGCAAGCCTTTCATCCAGGTTGATATATCCCTGAAAGGGATTCAAAGCCTTAAGAAATCCTTTCATTTGGGCGAAATACATGGAACGGTACATTCCATAAGTGTAAGCCCTGAGAATGACCATTTCATTTAGTATTTGATTGATCAGCTTTGCTCTTTCACCTGCGTCCATCAAATTATTTTCTCCTCCCTGTAACACAAAGGAACTTACTTCTAAGGCCAGAGAAGTTGCACGTTGTTGAAACATCGTAGCGTTTCTTTCTGCAAATAAGAGCAAGGCCGGTTGCTCTCCCGCCAACTCAATCACATCGTTTAAATCGCTAGAAATTGCAGTTGCCATTCGTGCAATTTCCTGAACATTTGAAAGGTTGGTCAGAATAGAACTTACTTCAGAGAGTCCCTTATAAATCTTATCCTGCATCGTATTAACGATGGTAAGATTACCTGTAACAGCTAGCTGAGCCCTTTCTATCAAAGTAAGTCGTTCATTGGTGGCCTTCAGCTGCGTGTCGATTACAGCAGCATGTGCTGCAGTTGCAGCTGATACGGCAGGATCGACATAAATAGCCTGGCCGAATGCCGATCCTGATAAGGTCAGCATTAGGAATAAATGTAAATAGTTCATCGTAGTATCGGGTTTTAGGAAGCGATCAATTTTTCTCTGAAAGGCATCCCATAGTTATTTACCTGTTTAAAAAAATCATCGAGGGGGAGTTCTGAAGCCTTCAAATCCTCAACAAAAGCATTAAGGCCATCTTGATACCCACCAAATGAATCGGTGTAAATTTCTATGGCAGATTTCTCTGGTTTCTCCGTTGTATAGGTCAGGTATTGATGCAGTGAAACTTCAACCCCATAGACCTCACCAGTGGAGCCACGTCTGATGTAGACCTCTTTAAACCTTCCCCTGCCTTCAAAATTATCAAGTTGATTTATGGTAAAAATCTTCTTGCGTTCCTGTTCACTGATGGAAAGCAAAGAGGCTATCTGTGTGTAATTGTCCTTGAACTTGGTTTGGTCTAACAGGCAAATAGTGTCTGAGTTATTGATAATACTGTCTTTAACAACCGCATTGCCTATGATATCTCCCAATTCCTGAGTGACCACAATCGCTTCTCCCCAAAATTTTCTTACTGTTTTATACAGATACAAAATATAGCCTGCCATTAAAGGGGAAGCAATTGCCTTCCATGCTTCCTCAATAATCAAGGCTTTTCTAAACCTTGTTCTAAACCTCATTTTTTGGATAAAAACATCCATGATAATAAGGGTCACTATGGGAAAAAGCACTTTATGTTCCTTGATACTATCAATCTCAAAAACAACAAATGATTCGGTAAACAGGGATTCATCCACCGCTTCATTTAACAGACTTCCAAACTCCCCCCCTTTGTGGAATTTTTTGAGTACAAACCTGAATTCGTCTATATCAAAGTTGATTTGTTCTTCTTCTTTGATTTCTGGAATCCTTAGCAATGCAAATTCATAAAAGGAATTA
>JAFMBQ010000674.1 GCA_017858365.1 Algoriphagus sp.
CGATACAAGATCAGATTTTCGTACCAATTCATCAATTTCCGAAGATTCAAGAATATCCATTCGAGTGACAGGAGCGCGAACTAGCGTATGAGCTAGCGGAGTGGGAATGCCCTTTTCATTCAATGCTGTGACTAGAGCCTCACCTATTCCCATCGAAGTAAGAACATCCGAAGTATTATAAAAAGGAGAATCTGGGTAATTCTCAGCAGTCTTTGAAATGGCTTTTCTATCCTTAGCTGTAAACGCACGAAGTGAATGCTGCACCTTTAATCCCAACTGTCCTAGAATACTCTCTGGAACGTCAGTCGGTGTCTGAGTGCAAAAATACACTCCGACCCCTTTGGATCGGATCAACTTTACAATAGCTTCAATTTTCTCCAATAAATCATTGGATGCACTGGAAAAGACTAAATGCGCTTCATCTATGAAAAGGCAAAGCTTTGGTTGATCTGCATCTCCCTGCTCTGGAAATGTCTCATAAATCTCAGAAAGTAAGCTAAGCATAAAGGTGGAAAATAGCTTTGGCTTGCTTTGAATGTCAGTCAATCGGATAATTGAGATGACACCTTTGCCATCTACAGTCCTCACAAAGTCATTGACTTCAAAGGATTTCTCTCCAAAAAACTCTTCCGCGCCTTGCTGTTCCAGCTCGATGATCTTTCGCATGATCGTATTCACCGATGCGCCAGAAACCTGGCCATACTCCTTTTGAATAGCCTCTTTTCCTTCGTTGGTAATGTATTGGAGGACTCGCTTAAGATCTTTCAAATCCAAAAGCGGCAGATGGTTTATATCACAATAGCGAAAAATCAAAGCGATTACCCCTCGCTGTGTGTCATTCAAATCCAAAATCTGAGAGATCAATACCGGACCAAATTCAGAGATTGTCGCTTTAAGTTTGACTCCCTTTTCCTGTGAAATAGACATCAGTTCTACCGGAAGACCCATCGGATAATAATCTACTCCGATCACCTGAGATCTATTTTTTATAAAGTCATTCGCTGTTCCCGGCTTGGCCAATCCAGAAAGGTCACCTTTCAGATCCATTAGCACGGAAGGAACTCCCTTTAGAGAAAGCTGCTCAGCGATTACCTGAAGTGTTTTTGTTTTTCCCGTTCCCGTTGCTCCGGCGATAAGTCCATGACGATTCATGGTCTTGAGTGGGATTTTGATTTGCGCTCCGGATACAGGCGTATTATCCAAGACTCCCGTTCCGATAATGATAAAATCCTTTTTATAAACTTGCCCTTCAGCTAGATGGGAGATAAACTGTTCGGTCTTACTCATGGTGGTTTTTCTTTGAAATTTCAAACTACAAAAAAAACCTTAATGCCAAGAGCAAAAAGGTTCTTCCAATGAAAAAGGTATTTATAATTGTGATTAATAGGTAACCATTGGTGCTAGCTCTTTCGCTTGAGCGATAAAGTCTTGGATTTTTGACAAAGCAGGGACTGCCTTAGTCAAGCCTTTTTCTTCTTGGGTTTTGACTAAAGCTGCATGTAGGTTTTCAGCATTTCGAGTTCGTAATTCTTTCACGGTATCCACTCCAGCTGCTTTCAAAAGCTCCGCAAATTGACTAGCTACCCCCTTAATTCTAAATAAATCAGCCATGTTAACCCAATCCAAGATCTTTCCCTCATCTATACCTGAAGCCTCAGCGATAGATTTTCTCCCCGGTTTGGTAGCTCCTTTTTCAAGAAGTGCATCGACACTTGAGATGCCTGCTTTGGCAAGTTTTCCTTGGAAAACTTCACCAATTCCTTCGATCATTGTAATTGTTTGCGCCATTTTTTTTCGTTTTGGATAAATTGTTTTTAAAATTTTAACTCATTCGAAAGTATTGAATGAGTTTGAAAATAATAATAATTTTTTATTCCTAAAACCCATTTTTAAAGAAGTTAAAAGATTTATCGTTTTGGAAACATTAACTTTCACTTCGGTTTAGATCTTATTTCCTTTGCTAGCTATGAATCACCCTTTCTTTCAATTTCACTCACCTAGACTCGGTTTTGCATTCCTTGTTTTCATCCTCAGTTTATCATTCAGCTCCCTAAGTTTGGCTCAATTAGGCCCAAATCTTGGTCAGACCGATCGATGGATGAAGAGTGCCCAAGCTTCTATGGAGCGTCAGGAATACGAGACTGCCAATTCTATCTTCCGTGACCTGATCGACTCTGGACTACCCTTACCTGAAGAAATGCCCTATTTCTTTGCTGAGACACTCTACGAACTTGGTCAATATGATAACAGTGCGAATTTTTTAAATAAATATTTGGAGCTAAGTGGTTTTGCAGGGGATCACTATCAAGGCGCAAAAGAACTTCAGGTGAAACTGGAAGGCCCATTAAATGCTATTAAAACTTGCCAGCTCTGCGACCGAAGAGGTTATCGCTACAAAGTATGCTTCACCTGTGAGGGAGCGCGACAAATCGAACAAGACTGTAGCTATTGCAAAGCAAGAGGTGTAGTGGGCTGTAGTAGATGCAGCGGCTCGGGAATGATCAC
>JAFMBQ010000675.1 GCA_017858365.1 Algoriphagus sp.
TAGTTGGAGTCTCTTCAGGCAAAGGGTGTTGGCAAGCAAACGTACTAGCGACCAGAGCTGATACAATAAGCAGGTTCTTTCTCATAATAAGTTATCGAGTCAATCTATAAATCAATAGGGTGCTTCGCTTAATTAAGTTTGGATATTCGTTCAACTTGATCGTCTCTCCAGGAGCATGTGCTCCAGATCCAGAAGCACCTAGACCGTCGATGCCATCCACACAGTCCGCCACATAGGAGATGTCTCCTGCACCTCTACTTCCTGGATCGCCAGGCGTGACTTCACCATAGCCCATATCGATGCTTAGCTCATTTAGAATTTTCGCCAAGCGAAGATTTCCTTCCGTCGGAGGCATTGATGGGATTCCATCTTTAAAAATGATTTCTGCATCCGTTTGGTTGAGATTCCGATCTACGATTTCCTGCATTTTTGCACGAGCTTTTTCTTTTTGGGCTTCACCCAAAAAACGCAGATCTCCGGTTACCAATGCCTCTCTAGCCACAATATTGGTTTTCCCAAGAGCTGCTCCTTTTCCATTAATCTCATCATAGCTGATATCTGATCCACCGATGATTTGACCTGGATTGAAGGTCAAGTATTGCTCTCCTGCAAGCTCTTCTTGGAATTCAGTTAAAATTCTGGCTGCTTCGTAGATTGCTCCATAGCCCACGGACTCTCTAAATACGCCGGAAGAATGGCTTTGCTTTCCAGAGGTTTTAAGTCTCCATCCACTGGAACCTCTTCGTGCTACCGTCACAGTGCTGAAGCCTTGTGCGGTTTCGTAAGCCAAAGCCAAGTCATGATTCTTTGCTCGCGCAATAAAATCTCTTCTGGAAATCTCTTCATTCCCGGAGCTTTCCTCGTCGCCATTGTAATAAACCGTGATCGTCCGATCTTCCAAATACCCCAAATCATGTAATGCTTTCAAGCTGGCAAATGCCATCACATCGCCACCTTTCATATCATTTAGTCCTTGGCCTGTGGCCGTCGAATCATTTAAAATAGTATATGGTGTAAAAGGCATGTCTTTTTCAAAAACCGTATCCAAATGCCCAATGATAAAGATTTTCTTGCCTTTGCTGCCTTTTCGAGTGGCCACAAAATGCCCTGCACGATTCACTTCAGAAGGAAGCTCAACCCATTCCGTCTCGAATCCGATCTTTTGGAATTCACGGGCAAAAACATCCCCTACGGCTTTGACGCCTTCTTTATTGAGTGAGCCTGAGTTGATGTTGACCACTTCTTCGAGAAGGGCTAGCGTAGAAGCGTAGTTTTTTTCAACTTCAGCGATGAGTTTTTTCTCTTCTGGAGAAAGGTTTTGTGCAAAGCCAATTGAAACAGTAAGGAAAAAGGCTAGAGAAAGGAATAGATTTTTCATACCTGAAAAATAGGGTAAAAAGTGGGAGGGGACAAGGAAATAAGGGGCATCGAACTATTTAAAGCCTTTTATTCGATCAAAATAATTTGGGAGAGGACTTTGGTTTTTGATTTTACAGATCGTGCCTTTGGCACTCTCGAAAACAATAAATTTTGGTCAATGTATTGGGGGGCATGATTTCCCAGCATTTCATGCTAGGCTGGAACAGGATGTGCCTTTGGCACAAAATCTATTTTAGGGAAATATTCTATAATCTAACACTCACTGTGATGATATGAGTCGGGCTCTGGGTGAACTTCTTTGCTTTCAAAAACTCAGAATTCCATGCTAGACTGAAATTAGTTGAGTTTTTGGTACAAAATGCAGTTTGGAAATTATTCTGGAAACAACTCAGCATTCCCTATACTGGTATAGATAGATACAAGGGTGTCCCAGAATTAGCGCTGAAGGTGTATCTTGTATCAACCCCAAATGCAATTTGGGGTCAAATCAGAAACCATAGATCCTGAGCCCTGAAGGGGCGATCTTTTTTCCAATCAATCCCAAACATATTGTTCATCATATTCAATCTTATATTCTTCTAAAAATTTCCTGTATTCCGATTGAAAATTAATTTTTTTATGATGCTCAGGCTGATTTTGAATATACCTCCCTACTATTTCCAATTTGGATTGGCTGACTGAAAAGACTCCGTATCCTCTTTGCCAGGAAAAATTCGGGACCACGAATTCTTTCATTTTTGCTGAGCTAGCTATTTTAACATTTTTCACTAAATCAGCAATGGTTTGTGTACGAGAGATTGTACAAAGCCAATGAATATGATCGGGCATCATGAAAATTTCCTCGGTGTAGCTTCCTAGGTTAGCACCTACCTCCACAAAATATGCCTGAGCATTTGGTCGGAAAGCTTCCATTATCATTGGAACTCTGTTTTTGGTTGAAAAAACGATGTGGATGTAAACTTTTGATAATGACTGGGGCATAGGTGGAAAAATTGCGGTGGAAAAATTGATTACAGATCGTGCCTTTGGCACTCTCGAAAATAATAAATTTTGGTCAATGCATTGGGGGGCATGATTTCCCAGCATTGCATGCTAGGCTGGTACGGGATGTGCCTTTGGCACAA
>JAFMBQ010000098.1 GCA_017858365.1 Algoriphagus sp.
TGTTCCCAAAGCTGTGAAATATGCAGGCATCATATTCGCCAATAAGCGGAAAGGATTCTTCTTCACAATAGCCCCCGTAATCACATATTGGAGTAAAAGCAAGAATATATGCATGGCGAAAATCACCCCGATGATATTCACGAATACAGAGAGTATGGAATACACTTGACCGCTAAAAGCCATATTCGCAAAAATCCCCAAAATGAAGATCGGAAGCAATGGCACGATTACGTTCTCGATCAATTGCATAATGATGGTCTCAAAATTCTTTACCACCTTTTTTAAAGTCGAATTCTCCTGATAGGAAAGGCCCAAACCAATTACAAAAGCCAGCACCAAAGCAGACATCACATCTATCACCGCAGGAATCGTGATGCTGAAATAAGGAACCAGATCTTTTCCACCTTCCGTAATCTCAGCTGCTTCATTGACATGCGAAGAAAGGAGCGAGGGGAAAATAGTAGAAGAAGTGAAATAGCTCATAAACCCAGAAAATAGGGTAGATCCATAGGCAATGCCTGCGGTAATTAGCAGTAATCTACCTGCGCCTTTGCCTAAACCAGAAATGGAGGGCATGATCAATCCCAGTATAATCAGTGGAATGGCAAAGTTCAGAAATTGTCCAAAAAACGAATTGAAGGTCGCGAATATTCGATTGATGGATTCTGGCAAGTATAATCCGAAGACAATGCCCAATACGATCGCGATAAATACTTTGAATAATAGATTAGAGAATAGACTCTTCATTCTGTTGGCTGGAATTGCTGTAAAAAGGCAAATGCCTTAATTCGATTTTGGATTTATTAAGATAAAAGGAAAGTTCCTCTGGCTCTAAGCGAGGTGAAATAGAATGAAAATCATCAAACTACGGCCCCCTATATTTTAATACTTCACTGGGATTTCCACCATGGTTTGATCCCAAGCAATTCGCATTACGGCAGTATTATTTCCAAGATCCTCAAATCGAATAGAAAAGGCTTCCACCACTTCTGGAAGTGATTTGGTAGGAACAGTAAATCTAACCACATCATTTTTTTCATTGTAAGAATATGCTCCCCAGTAATCCAAGTCTGAATTCAGAATGATAGTCCATTCCCCTTCACCAGGAATCGCAAACATAGAATAGGCTCCTGCTTTTATTTTTTTGCCACCAAGTGTCATGTCCTGATATGCTTTAAATTCTACAGCTTCATTCGCACCTAATCGCCACACCTTACCATATTCAGCCATTTTCCCAAAAACTTCTCTGCCACTCTTGGCTGGTCTGCTGTAATAAACTTTCACAATCGCCTTATCGCCATCCTTACGGTCATGGGCAAAATTATCCGGCAGATAGGCTACATCCAGCGGACTTTTATCTAGCGATGTGAAATCTTGGGAATGAACAAGAGTAGAAAAACTACATGAAATCAAAAGAATTAAAATAAGGTGCTTCATAAGGATGGATTAGCATTAAAACTGAGGCAAAGTAGTGAAATTATGACGAAGCCAATCTTCCATTTCCCCTCCGGGAGTACCAAAGCTTTGGTTTGGACTGGAAAAAATCTGATATCAAAAGATTATAAATCGTTTTTCATCCGACTGCTGTGCGGATTAGGTTTTGTTTTATGAATAATTCTAGCTACCCAGAAGGAGGAAGAAATGTGTATCATTTTGTTTGAGTCATACTATCTGCCAAAACGATTAGTTGTAGGAACCGATTTGATTGCCACTTCTTTGGTTTTATTCAAAATATAGTTGGGGGGGGGGTACAAATATTCCAGCCTTAGGAATCGTCCTTCAAAGCCTAGCTAGGCGAAGGCAAAACAGGGATAAATAACCTTAAAAACTACTCCTAAAAATAATAGAATCTACTTCATGAAATATCGAATGCAATTGCTTTACATTTAATCCGGCATTTGCCACTACTATATGAATCCACAGCGAATATCCTTTCTTTTTGGCCTTTGTTGGTTCATTGGATTTATCGCTTTTACTTCATTTACTCCAAGGATTGATTCTAGAAATGGCCATAAGGGCACAGAAACATTCATCAATCAAGATCAGGCTCACCAAGTTGCTATTCGGATTAGTTCTGAGCTCCCTAAAATCCCCCCTTTCAAAGTTGATTGGAGTCTCATCCATAAGTTGAATACGCCTTGGGTATCTGAGAAGCTGCTGCCAAATTCGGCTTTCTACGCTTCGTCTTTTTTTCAAAAATCAATCTCCCGATTCAATGTCTGGGAGACATTTTGCCATTTTTTTCATACCTGGTAGATACGAATAGTTGTCATTAGTCCTTTTGGGCCAAACTTCTATTTATTCACATACATTTCCTATATCCCATGTTTGACATTGATCCAGTGACAATGAGTTTGTCATTTATTCTATTTGGTGCAGTTTGCGCCCCTTTTATTTATCAATCTATTCAGCAGACCAAAAAGCGAAAAATACTTTTGCAAAAACTGTCTGAAATCGCTAGTCAACTTAACGGCAAGCTAATTCAAACTGAAAATTGGCTAAACCAATATGCGATTGGCATTGATCCCGAAAATAAAATTTTAGCCTATATCAGGTCTTCCGAACAGCCTATGGCGATCAGTATCGATTTGAAGCAAGTGAAATCAGCTAAAATCAACAAGATTAACCGAGAGCTTAAAATAGAGAAGGATAAGAGAATCATCGTAGACTATGTGAGCATTGAGTTGAACTACCTCTTGGAAGGCTCTCAGCCGACGATTTTGGAGTTTTATGATGCTGAGTTCTTTACAGATTTAAACGGTGAGTCCGTGCTTGCTGAAAAATGGGTTGAGCTTATCTCTGGTTTGCTAGTTCAAAATCCCAGTTCTAAACCAATTCCAACTAGGCTTGCCGCCAGTGCTTAACTATGAGTAATCAAAAAGAATCTTGGGGATCAAGAACGGGCTTGATCCTCGCCATGGCTGGAAACGCGGTGGGTTTAGGGAACTTCCTCCGATTTCCAGTTCAAGCGGTGCAAAATGGTGGCGGTGCATTTATACTCCCTTATTTGATCTGTTTTGTGCTGATGGGAATCCCGCTTCTATTTGTAGAATGGTCCATAGGTCGATTTGGAGGTATTAGTGGCAATCACAGCACCCCTTATATCTTGGATTCGATGTCCAAAAAGACCATTTGGAAATACATAGGTGTATTTGGAATCTTTACCAATATTGCGGTGGTGGCATATTATACCTACATCGAATCTTGGACTTTCATGTACGTATTGCACACATTATTGGGATCCTTCACGGGAATGAGTAAAGAAGAAATCAGCCTCTTTTTTGATAATTATGTCAATCTTAATGGCTCGGATTTTGGAATCCCGCTACTTCCTTTGATTATCTATATTTTGGTATTAGGAGTCAATGTGTACATCCTTTCCACTGGTCTGGGTGGGATTGAAAAAGTCGCCAAAATCGGGATGCCCCTGTTGATCCTTTTTGGAATTATTTTGGCGGTTAGGGGATGGACTATGGGTACAAGTTTTGCCTCTACCGAATTTCCGGATGCGAATGCTTGGGATGGAATCAATTTTCTCTGGACTCCCCAATACAGTTCTTTGGCCGATCCTAAAGTTTGGCTGGCAGCCGCTGGACAGATTTTCTTTACCCTCTCTGTAGGGATGGGATCTATCCAATGCTACGCTTCCTACATCAAAGAAAACGAGGATATCGCCTTAAACTCAGTTACTGCAGGATTTACCAATGAATTTGTTGAGGTATTACTCGGGAGTGCTATTGTCATTCCTATTGCAGCTGGATTTTTAGGCATTGATTGGGTCTTAGAAAATGCTGGATTTGGAATGGCCTTTCAAACGATGCCGTACCTTTTCCAACAGTGGGGAGCCACATTTGGGATCATCGCAGGAGTTTGTTGGTTTGGATTACTGTTTTTTGCAGGAATCACCTCCTCCTTGGCGATGGGTACACCTTGGATGGGATTTATGAAAGATGAGTTTGGTTGGGGGAAAGCAAAAGGAGCCATCTCATTTGGTTTAGTAGCATTGGTGATGGGAATTCCAACGGTTCTATTTTACCAATATGGCTATTTCGACGAATATGACTATTGGGCAGGTACAGTCAGCTTGGTTGTATTTGCATTATTGGAGACGATCCTTTTTGCCTGGATTTTTGGGATGGACAAGGGCTGGGCAGAGATCAACCGAGGGGCTGATATCCGAATTCCGGCTATCTATAAATGGATCATGAAATATGTGACTCCAGTTTTGCTATTGTTGGTATTCATCAGTGCATTATTTACCCCAGAAGGAAATGACTGGGCCGGAGCCATTTCTTCCTTGGCTGATGGAAATCTCTATAGTCTAGACCCAAGTGCTTTGATAGCCAAATTGACACATGAGGATATCAAGCAAGCTTTAATTCTAAGTCCTGACCAAGCGGTTTATTTGGAGAAAAAGATGTTCTACTCAAGTATCGCTAGAATCCAACTGGTTCTCTTATTTCTTGCCATTGTCGCAATTGTTTGGTATTCAAGCGTAAAACGTAAAAAATCAGCATTATCATGAACACTTCAGCACTAATACTAGCCATAGTCACTCAGGGACTGATATTGTCTGTGACCCTTTATTGCTTCTATTTGGTCTTAAAAAAGCCTGAATCGAAACCGGAGAAGTGAAGCTCTAAGCTTGTGTTTGACCTGAACAAGGTCAAACTCACAAAAGACTAGATTACCTCAGTTTGAATCTGCTCAAATCATTGCTTGGACCGAGTTTAGTGTGCCAGCACTAAAACCCGGTCCAAGTTTGAAATAATCTAATGGGAGTGGAGGAATGCTTAAAAAGCATCGAAATTAAAAACTAAACTCAGTTGTGTTTTACGTTTTTATTTACTCGCCTTTAAAATCTCACCCAGCTCCATAGCGCAAATCCAAGCTACAGTAAAGCCAGCTCCACCATGTTCCTGATTAGAGCTGGATGAAAAAGGCATAAGTGCATTAGTGGTAATCAGGCAAAGCTAGGGTAGATGACATTACTATGAGCCACAGCCAAGCAAGTATAGCAGATTAAAGGTGTTGTCCACCTTAGAATATAAAGCAAAAGATTTCTCCTATATGATAGGTGATAATTATAAGAATGATTAAGACAACAGTTTAAATAATCTTAAACCGATAAGATTCAATCGTTGGAATAATAGTCCACTACAAAAACCTTTTCCATGTGAGGAGTAAGAATTTTCTGAAAATCAAGGTGGGCTGGATGTTTTTGATAATCAGTAAGATCTTGAATCGATTGACAGGAAATAACGAAACAATGTGTGAACCCTTGGTGATGGTTTTCTTCACTGATATTTCTGCCCCATTCCATAGCTACAATTTGGGGCACTTGACTTTTAAGAGACATAAAGGAACTGACCACATGCTCTACTTCATCTTCGAGCGAGGAGTCTCTGAATTTGAATAGCACCACATGACGCAATAGTGAAGATTTAGCATTCATAATTTTTTCTTTAAAATATTCCAGGAACACTTCCACCATCTAATTTTAACACCGCTCCATTGGTGGCCGATGAAAGTGGACTTGCCAGATAAAGTACTCCATTGGCAATCTCTTCAGGTGATAAAAATCGTTCAATTAAGGATGTTGTTCTTACATTTTTGAAAAAAGCAGATGCAACATCTTCCTCTTTCTGATTTTCTTTAACGGCCTGTTCCTTCAAAAATCGTTTGGCTCCTTCAGATAAGGTAGAACCTGGCATGATGGAATTGACAGTGACGGCTGATCCTCTTGTAGTTTGTGCTAATCCACGCGAGATACTGAGCATAGCAGCTTTGGTCATGCTGTAGGCAATTAAATCCTCGGGCACTAGTTGAGCACATTCGCTACTCACAAAGACAATGCGGCCCCAATCCCGAGCCATCATTTTTGGAAGTAGCGCTCGCGATAGTCGCACACCACTCATGACGTTTACTTCAAACAGGCGATACCAATCCTCATCGGAAGTCTCAGTGAAGGATTGAGAAGTGAAGATTCCAACGTTATTGATCAGTATATCTATTCGGTCCAGTTTTGAAATCAAGTCCTTTACAGAATTTGGATCACTAAAGTCAGCTGTTATTCCGGATACCTTTGCAGCAGGAATTTCCTTTTTCAATTCTTCAATAGCCTGTACTACTGTTTCCTCATGTCGACCATTCAGAATCACATGAGCTCCCTCTTTAGCCAATAGCTTTGCAATGGCAAACCCAATTCCAGAAGTAGAACCGGAAATAAAGGCAATTTTATTAGTCAATAGGTAATCCATAGTTGAGAGTGTTTAGGTGGCAATTCCCCAAGGACTGAAGAAGACCCACAAGGCTAAAACTGCGATAATTAAGATGATTGTTAGGATGACATCGGAAGTGAAAACCAGCTTTGTCTTAATTCCTGACCTCTGAAATGTCACTAATCGCAATGACTCTTCCGACTGAGGAGTGGTAAGACGACTGACGACCATCATTATCCCAGCACAAATGATAAACAGAATGATAGCGAAATGAAGAAAGTTAATGTCCAAAAAGGTATGCACAAATGAACCTTCTTTTACCTCAATGATTCCTTCCTTGCTCATAAACTCGGTGACTAGGCGAGATACGCCTAATGCAAAACCCATCCATAAGGAAACAATTGCACCCTTTGCATTGATCCATTTGAAGTATAATCCAAATAAAAACACTGCAGCAATAGGTGGCGAGATGTAGGCTTGAATACTTTGGAGATAAAAGAATATTCCTCCTCCCATCAATGATTTCATGAAAGGAATCCAACCTAGACTCACGAATACCAGTGCGACTGTTGCCAATTGTCCCACCCAAACCAATTCTTTTTCAGAGGCTTTTGGTTTGTATTGTTTGTAAAAATCAATCGTAAATAAAGTGGATGAAGAGTTGAAAGCAGATGAAAGTGAACTCATTAATGCAGCAAGAAGTCCCGCGATCGCAAGGCCTTTCAGACCACTAGGAAGGAAACCGGTGATCATAGCTGGTAATGCATAATCAGCATTGGAAGTCGAAAAATCCAGCATCCCTTTTTGCAAAAGTGCATAGGCGATAACACCTGGGATGAAGAAAATAAAAACAGGTAATAACTTTAAAAATCCAGCAAAGAGCGCTCCTCTTCGGGCGTTGCTGACATCTCTTGCTGATAATGTCCGCTGCACGATAAATTGATCCGTACACCAATACCATACCCCCAAGATTGGTGCACCAAATAGCATTCCAGTCCAGGGATATTGTGTGTCCGTCATAGGGCGCCACAAGTTAAAGAAGCGTTCAAGAGGTGGGTTGCCCGGTTGGGTCGAAGCTTGTTGAATGGTCGAAATCATTTCATCCCAGCCGCCCAATTGAGCCAATCCGAAATAAGTAACAGCGCCACAACTCGCAATGAGTATGAATGCCTGCACCATATCGGTGTAGATTACCGCTTTGAGTCCTCCTAGCACCGTATAGAATCCTGTTGCCAAAACGATGATAATGGCGCCTGTCCAAAAAGGTACGCCCATGGTTTCAAAAATTAGCGCGCCGGAGAAAATGATCAACGATATTTTTGTGATGACATAAGCAAGAATAGAAACTACTGATAGGTAATTTCGACAAGCTTTAGAGTATCGAAGCTCAAGAAATTCTGGCATGGTGTAAACGCCTGTTCGCAAATAGAAAGGGACAAATACCCAACCTAATAAAATCAGGATAAAGGCTGCAAGCATTTCAAAATTGGCCATGGGCATTTCTGCCCGAGCCCCGGCTCCAGATACTCCTAAAATTATTTCAGAACCAATGTTCGAAGAGAATAATGAAGCGCCTATTACAAACCAGCCTTCGTTTTTCCCCGCCAGAAAATAATCTGCCGAACCTTGCTCAATTTGAGGTTTTCCATGTACGCGTGACGCCCACCACGCAATCCACAAAGTGATACCAAAATAGATTGCAATGATGAGCAAATCCCATGAACTCATGTACTCCAGCATAGGTGGGGTTGATTTAGTGTGTTTTTTGAAAATGAAAATGAGATTGATCGCTTTTCTTTTTTTGGTCAAAAAGAAAACTCCTCAGTCAAGCGATTTTATCGCTCTTAATATTTAGCAAGCCCTAGGATTTTTTCGCCTAGCTCGTTTAATTTGGCCGCTTTATATTTTGTTTGTTCCCATTTTCTTGGATCACCAGGAAAAGCATATCCATCGGGGGCAATACGATTCTTCCAAGAATTAATTCTCCATTGTTTCAGCTCTTCATTTTCTTCTTCAGCGGGCATCATCGAAATGTATTGCGCAATTCTCACTTTGTCTTTCGAAAGGTTTGGTCGAATGCCATGAGGTTGTGAGCTGTTGAAGATGAGTAAATCTCCTGCCTGTAATTTTACCTTTACCAATTTATCTTCAAAACCGGTTATATCTGGTTTGAAATGATTGCGGTCTTCAGGCTGTGTTAATTTCCAGGTATCATAGGTGCGAAAAAGTTCTGGAATACATTGAAAGCCTCCCATGTGTTCGTCTTCTTGATCTGCCAAAGCTAAAACGCCTTGAACGTTTTGAGGCTTTGTCTCCGGATCGTAATCCCAATGAATAAATCCTTTATACTCGAATCCCGGTCGAATTGGAAAGTTTAAGTTAGCTCGATCAATCGTTACCCAAAGCTTTTCAGTTCCCCAGATATCTTCAAACGCATCGTGAACCCGTTGCATCTGACGGTTCTCCCAAAGCAGTTGGTGATTATAAACTTCTACCATTCCTGTTCCGACTAATTCTTTCATCTCCATATCGGCTCGTGGTGCGGTATACCAGGTAGAAGGGTCATTCTTATCTTTCTCTTCAAACTCCCATAAAAAATCTGCGGTTCGCAACGCTTGCTCACGAGGGACAGCATTTTTAACAACCACATAACCGTTGTGAATCCAGAAAGCCCAATCTTCTTCGCTTAAGATTCTCAGTGGCTTTCCATTGGATCGGTCATTCAGTTTTACCTTACTGCTGGTAGCAGTAGATGGATTGCCGGGGATGTCTTTGTGATTCTTGTTGGGGCTATTTGTAGGAGCATTAGTCTTATAATTTTCCATAATTGGTTTGTTGGGTTTAAGTATAGGATAAAGCTAACTGATGAATGCAATCGATTTCTACTCCAATAGTGATGGGTTTTTGAATCATATTGATATTTTAGGATCTATATGGACTATCAATAAGTCAATTTTATGTAAATTTTGAAATGAAGACTGAATTAGAACGAATCGTTGCACATGAAAACAGCTCTCTTCGCTTGATGGTGAATCCCAATTTAAGTGACTTCTTTTTTTGGCATTTTCACCCGGAATATGAGTTGGTATTTATCGATGGTGCAAATGGAACACGGCACGTAGGCAAACATATATCACGCTATGAAGGAAGCGATTTGGTTTTTATTGGGTCGAATATCCCGCATCTCAATTTTGATTACGGCGTCAAGACTGCGTATGAAAAAATTGTAGTCCATTTAAAGCCTGAGTTTCTGAAAGAAGCTTTATCGTCTACGCCTGAATTGCATGCTGTCCATCTGTTATTCGAAGAATCCAAACAAGGCGTTGCCTTTGGAAAGAATGTAATACTGCTAGTGGGTGATCGCCTAAAAAAATTACCTAGGTTGGGTTATTTCGAGCAGTTCCTGGAAGTGCTGAGCATCCTACAACTGCTATCAGAGTCAACTGAGAAAGAATTACTTCACAATCATCCAGTAGAAAATCCGCACACGCTAAAAGAACAAGGTAGACTTAAAACCATCTATCAATTTCTGGACGATAATTATCAGCGAAAAATTGAACTTTCGGAAGTTGCCGCTTTAAGCAATCTGACTAATGCTGCTTTTTGTCGCTACTTTAAGCGAATGACCAAGCTTACTTTTACAGAATTTGTAAACCATTATCGAATAGACAGAGCCAAAAACTTATTACGACAGGATAATAACATTACCGAAACCTGTTTTCAATGCGGCTTTGAAAGCATATCATACTTTAATAAAATCTTTAAGAAGGTAACAGGTGTCAATCCATTAGCTTTTAAGAAAAGGCATCAATCGTTGATTTGATCCTATTAATTTGGGGAACGATTACTAAAATAGCACCGTAAATAAATTGGTGGATTAGGAATAGAATCAAATAAATTAAATCCTTTTACTCAAAGTATTGACCCTTCCTTTTTCTCCACAGGTCGAAACTATTATCCTCGAAACCGTAAAATATTCAAAAATCACAGACCTTTTGTGGTCTATCGGTTAGAAATTTATTTCTGAAAAAACACCACCAAGCCATCTTTCCCAGCCACAGCAATGTCTATTTTCCCATCGCCATTCAGGTCTCCGGTTGAAAAATAAAGTCCGGTTCCTTTGCCTTCGCCAAGGGAGCCATAGCTGATCATATTTTTGGTAAAAGAGCTCCCATTCCATTGGAAATAATATAACCCAGCTTCCTCTTTTCCTCCAGGGTCTTTACCGTTGTGGGCGCGATATCGCTTTCCGGTAACGAGTTCCATCTTTCCATCGCCGTCAAGATCCAACCATTCCATCGTATGGTATTGGGAATTGAAAGGATCTATTTTATGAGTGATAAAGCTGATATCAGTCCCATTTTTCTTTTGCTCCAGCCAAGAAAGGCCGTAATCGTGTCCTTGACCTACGATCAAATCAGCCAAGCCATCGGCATTTACGTCTGTCACAATAATCGGAATACTTGCATCTCCTAATTGAAAAACTGGATGATGAATCCATTTTCCATTTGTTAGATCTTTTGGTGCTTCCAGCCAACCGTCGGAGACGATTAAGTCGCCACGGCCATCGCCGTTGATATCGCCAAAACCCAATCCATGCCCATGTAAATCTGCCACGGGGAATTTCTGAAATTGATCCGGTCCGGTCATTTTGTAGTAGGCAAGGGCTTTCCGGGGAGTATTTGGGACGATTTCGAGTGTGCCGTCTCCATCGATATCCCAGGCAGCGATGGTTTCAATATTCCCCGTTTCAGCAATCAAGTGGATTGGCCACTCCGTGGCTTTACCGGGATTTTCTTTCCAGACAAGTTTGCCTTCAAACCAGCCTCCAGTGATAAAGTCCATTCGCCCATCGGCATTGACATCCATAGCAATGGTGCTAAAATCCTCGTAGTATTCCCCGAAGCGTTTGACTTGGCCGATCATACTTCTGTCGATGAATTCTGGTCCTTTGTACCAAAAACTTCCTGATACCAGATCCATATTCCCATCATTATCCACGTCTATGATTCCGACCGACTCATAGCTTTCGAAGGCGATGAGTTGTTTTTTGAAGGAGATAGTTTGTGCTTTTGCAGAAAAAAGAGTGATGAAAAGGAGGGGAGTTAAGAGATATTTCATGAAATCAAGATAGGGGAATTGTTGAATAAATGAATCCTGTGGTAAATCTCCCTAACCGTCTTTCGGAAATGGGGAGTCACATCGAATGAACTTCAAAAATTGATTTATAAAGTCATGCCCGTCTTTTTTTTAGAAACAACCCATAGGGATAGTTCATTAAACTGTGTCTAGGTTTAAATTTATGTTTCAAAGGACTGG
>JAFMBQ010000099.1 GCA_017858365.1 Algoriphagus sp.
CCTTTCCGATTTCTTGCGGGACCACATTGATCTTTGGAAGATTCTCCTCGGTGGAAATATCCAATGTAATATCCAAATTCATGTCCTCGCTATTTCTATACTTAGACAAAAAACTATGATAGGACATTCTCAGGAATCCATTGGCAAGTGAATTCAAATCTGTTAATTCTCGCGTTCCTTGACCTTTTTTGCTATGTTCGAGCATATTTTTGACTATAGCATCTGCCTGCAAACCATGCTTACGGATTTTTTGAAGATTGGATTTTACATCATGAAGAAGCTCTTCAACTAGCTTTTCATTTCGAATATCCTTTGATTTCCCTTGTTCATCCAAGATCTCGCCCACCATCTCATCACTGACTTCAGTGAAATTATTTACAAAATTCAATGGATTCTGAATCTCGTGTGCAATACCCGAAGCAAGCTCACCCATTGAAGCCATCTTTTCAGATTGAATCAATTGTGATTGAGTGGACTTCAGTTGATCGTAAGCGGATGCGATATTTTCTCGTTGAGCATGGATTTCCTCCTTCTGAATTTGAAGTAAGCGGTTTGCTTTTTGTTTACTCAGGTTATTCCGGAATAGATAAACACTAATAATAACAAACATGAACAATCCTGCCAAAGATGCCAATATGATTATCCTTTGGTTGAAAACTGCTGCGTTTTGTAGTTCAGTATCTTTTTGAAGAAGTGCTATTTCCGCTTCTTTTTTGTCCAAATCAAATTCTAATCGAAGCCGTTGGATCATTCGATCAGTGCTGGATTTTGCGATTTCTTCTTTTACAGATTTTGCATTGATTTCATTTTTATAGGCAGATTTATAATCCCCGACAAGTGCTTGGGTCTCTGCCAAACTTATAAATACATCGACCAATTCATTTTTGGCATCAATCTCTATTGCAAGGAGTTTTGCTCTCTCGAAAGTGCTTATTGCACCTTCAAAATCCTCTTGCTTTTTTTGCGTCTTAGCCAGCCCGATAAGGCCCTGAGTCAATTCAAATTTGGCATCCAATCTCTCCGATATTACCAAAGCTCGCCTATGGAAATCAAATGCTTTTTGGAAATTGCCCAATTCGGCATAAATCTCTCCTAATTGTGTAAGTGGAAATGTGGCATCAATCGTACCATCACAAAGTCCTAATGCCAGTTGGTGAAAATAGATAGCTGAATCATAGTTCAATTCTAAAAAATAAACTTCCCCAATATTCATGGCTGCAGTTGCCATTCCCTGCTTCTCTTCTATGTCCTCGAACACCTCCAATGATTTCTTGAAAAAAGACAAAGCTTCAGTGATGGTGCTTTTGTTTTCAAGGTAAACTGTCCCGATATTATTGAAGGAGGTTCCTATCCTTAATTTGTTATCGATTTCTTCCGAAATCTTCAGGGATTCAAAATGCAGCTCCAATGCTTTGGTACCATTCCCTAACATATAATAAATGGAACCAAGATTACTTAGGATATTGGCTTCGCCTGTTTTGTCATTAATCTCATGGAAATAATTCAATGCTTCCTGAAAGTTTAAAATAGCTTCCACGAAATCGCCTTGTTGGGCAATCGCCCTGCCTTTGGCGTTGTAAGCATTTGCCAGACCTTTTTTGTAGTTTATTTTATTTCCGATTAGGATAGCCTCATCAAAGTATTTAATGGCACGATTTATATCTGAGCCAAGTAATTCCAGTCCTAATTCCAAGTAATTAGAAACTTTTACACTATCATCATTTAGGTTTACAGTAGCATTTAATAAACTATCAGTCCGGGTAGTTTGGCCCAAACTTCCACTTACAAGCGAAAAAGAGACTAAAAATAAAAAAAGTGTGTATTTAAAAATAGTCATATATCGGTTCATATACCTAAGAAAATGCTAGCTGTATTGTCTTTGTCAGATTAGGAATAATTCCAAATTTCATTCTAATTCACTTAAAAATGCCATATAATTGGCCAAAAAACAAACTTGTCCGATCTCGAAGGGTTTCAGAGTTAAAATAAACTCAGAGACGGAATACTTCAGTTGAGTGTTACATTTTCCAACCAATTCGAAAGATCTTTTTTGGAAAAAAAATACCCATTTCATTAATCATCCCCAACAATTCAAAGAACACTTTCTTTACTAACATACAATTAACAGAATTTCCAATTCCTTATAATGATTCACAAATCATATCCTAGTGGCAATCATCCTCCAACATCTGCCGTAAAACATATCTCCTCGCTAATCCCAAAATAAAAGTACTTGGTATCAGATTTAACAATCTAGAACCTTATCCCAATAAATAGTAGCACTTGTTATACTCTTGTCAAATCATGAATTATCGATTTTAAATGTAGCTTTTAAGAGTTAAGAATTTTTTGTCACTTTTTTTCGGGAACTATTGAAATCCGGCACTTGAAAAACTCTATACGAAAATGACCTAATCGGGATAAAACAAAAAAGAATGGAATCCCTCGCCATTCTTTTTTGCACTTCTAAGAATTTTATGTTTACTGGGACTTTTTGATAATTCGGATGGATTTCACACCATTTAAGGTGTTGATATTGATGATATAAAATCCAACTTTCATCTGGGAGAAATCTAATTCTAGACGGCTTTCATTTTCATGCCAGACTCCTTTCCAGGGAAGACTTCGTCCCATTGCATCCGATATTATCAGCGAAGACTCAGTAGGCACATCTTCTACAAAGCCTCTAAGTCGGAGATTAAGTTTGTCATTTACAGGATTAGGATATGCTATTAATTCACCTGACACTTCTTCCCCTCGAAGGGTAGATAGTCCTTCCGATTTTGACAATTCGGTAATGGTTTGACTAGTCAATGGATTTATCCTAGCAGATTCCAGATTGATCACAAGTGGCCGGATAGCAATGGCCTGAGCGACCCAATTTTCCCTAATTGAAGCTGTGGCACTTAAATCACCGGTTCTGTCAGCTTCACTTTGAATGTAATATGCCATCATGTTAGAGGTCAATCCTTGCTGATTATTTGGGTCATCATACACCTCAATTGTTCCAGCCGGCGGCGTCCACGTAGCATTTTTCTTATTGGTGTAGAAAACCATCACCATAGTATTGCAATCAGTGGTTGTCAACGAAGGTGCTGTTGGGACTAATGCCGAAGATCCTGATGCTCCACTAAATGCAACGATAGGTCCATCAGGATGATTGATATCAACACCGCTGACTCGGGTAATTCCCATAGTCCATTTCGGAGCTTGATTGATTCGGAATCCATAGGTTGCTGGCTCATTATTGCTTTTCACCACTTTGTAATAAGTCACCATCGCAACTTGATTTTGCTGATTGACCCGCTGTATCATCACCCAATCTTTATCCAAAGGAGTGACAGAAGGGGCTTTGCCTTTTTCAAACATTAAGCCTACTACCAGCAAATCTCCGATTTGGGTATTGGCTGGCTTTTTTATTGTAGCAGGATTACTAGTATTTCCGGCTCCCATAGCTGTTTCAAAATCTCCCACTACTGGAGCCTCGTTAACGCATCCTACAATCAACAGAGTCGCGTAATCCGAACTGGCTGAATTATAATTTTTATTTCCTATAAATTTCGCAATTACACGGTAGGTGCCTGGATAAGAAGGAGCTGAAGTTGTTGGGCCATAATTAGTTTGACCAACTCCTTCATATTCTAATGTAATTAGGTTTGGATCAAGTAAATCCTCTATTCCACCTATCCCATAAGCAAATGCTCTGGCTTCAATAGGCTCTCCATCAAATTCAAACCTACCGCCAGTTACTGATACCGTTGGAGTTGCTTTTTCTACTGTCAATGGACCTCTAGTAATAGTGCCTATGATATAATTGGAAGGCTCAATGAGGCTTATAGCAGGATTAACTTCATAAATACCTGCTGCGATCAATCCACTACTTGGGAATGTTGTCTCATTGCTCAGTAAGGAATAAGTGACAGATTCAACAACCGATTCTTCGTTATCATCTAGGACTACTTCATTGCCTAGCGGGTCAAGGAAACTCGTACTTACTTCAAATCCCTCAAATTCAGTTGCAAATTCCGGTGCTGTATCACCAAACTCAATCGTTTCAGGATTTGCAGTTGTTTTTGCGGTAAGAGTAGCAGGTGTAATAGTGAGGTCTGCCGGCAAATAGGAGACAGTAAAGTTTCTGGATTCAAAGGTCCCTGGAATTATAAAATGTTGCCCAACATCTGATCCCGTCACCATATTAATGGAGAAGAATTCAAGGTTGAAATCATCATCATTTTCACCAATTTCTTCACCGAAGTCATAATATTTACCTATTTCAGCATTTTCGCCTTCTTCAGCTAGTTCCAAATCTTTTTCACCAAAAACCACCAAGCTATTATCTTCCACACCTTCACCTCCACTGCTATTGATAATTGTCCTTGAATTAATAATGGTTCTTCCATTTACTATGGTCCTGGCATTGATAATGGTACGTCCATTTATAATAGTGCGCCCATTCACGATGGTCCGTGCATTAATCATTGTCCGTGCATTTATCATTGTCCTGCCATTGATGCTGACAGGTTTAAGTTCTTGATTATCCGAATCTTCAAGGTATTCAAGGAAAGAATTTCCAGGTACATCAAATGCCGAATTGATTATCGTTCTTCCATTGATAATTGTCCGCCCGTTGATGATAGTCCGCCCATTAATTATGGAACGTGCACTGACCATAAAACTTTTATTATTAAAACTAGCCTTGTTGATAATAGTCCTACCATTAAAAATACCCAATGGAAGGCTATTATCCCCCGGCTTTTTGGCCAATTCAAGATCTTGGAAATAGCTGGCTAAAATGCCACTTTTCAGGCTTTGAACATCCTCTATAATCACTTTACCTCCAGATTCAATCAACTCATCAGCTATGATCACCTCAAATTCTAGCGCATCACTTATTGATTCACCGTATTTTAAGGCAAGTTCGCCGGTCAAGTCTACCGGCTTGATTGTAATAGGCAATGCTTCTACCGTGATGATGCCGGGGCCATAATTTCCAAAAGCATTATTTGTTCCGTCGTAAAAAAGATTCCCATCCTCCTGCAATACACCTACATAATTGAAGAAATCTGAGAAAGCAAAACCGGTTTGAGGATGAGAAGCAGTTATTCTATAGGTTCCCACTTCGGCCAAATCACCACTGATTGGACTGAGCAGCGTCAGTAATTCTAATGAATTACCTTCATTTTCAGGATTTACCGTGAGTCCTACTTCCTCCAGAGTCAGTGCACTCAGCACCCAATTGTTATTAACTCGTTCATATACACTGGCTGAAAAAGGGGCTAAAACTTGAGCATATTTTTTAGTCACATCGTCAGCGCGGATGGCTATAGTTTTCTTTACGATATCAAAGAAGAATTCCGGTCCGGCAGTTCCACCATCCAGACCACTGTCTGAAATGGCATTATTAACCACTGTGACACCAGGGTTTCCTTCAAAAAGGGGAACCGTAACCTCAAGATACCCAAATCCTTGATCATCAATACTGTAGACAGAACTTAACAGTTCTTCTCGCAAATAAACATTAGAGCCTTCATATAAATTAGTCCCGTTAATTCTCAGTTTAAATTCAACTTCGCCAGGATTAAAATCCTCGCCATAAACCAATTCTATGTTATCAGGATTTGGAGCAGCGAGTGAAAGCAATGCCCGATCAGCCCGAACAAGTCCGGATCCGGATTTGAAGTCATCTCCTGCTTCGTGCATATCTTGTGCAGTAGTTTTTAGTACTCGTCGTATGTCGGCAGGCAAACTGGTACCAACTCCCCCGACCCAATCTGGGGGATTGGTTCCCGGATAATACTTTATCCGGGCCTGCTTGACCAATGCAGCAATTGCAGCCGCATGTGGTGCTGCGGCAGAGGTACCAAAGAAGTTTGGAAAATCATCACCTTCTAAATTCGGTGCACCAAAGCTAACGGTGGTATTCACGCCATTTGGCGCTGTAAAATCTGGCTTGCTGCGAATCTCCCCATTGGTGGTTGTTCCACCTCTTGAAGAGAACGAAGCAACAGTGAAAGGTTCGGTTCCACTAGGAACTAGATTTGGATCAAATCCAAAAACTGAAGTATTGGCATAAAGTACTGCCCCTACTGCCATAGCTCCTTCTGAATTGGCATGTCCAACAATAGTGGAAGCATTTATTCCATTCTGATCGTTCGGGTCTAGTTCACCTCTGAAAACAACATATTTAAACTTAATACCGGTATTGGAATCCAAGTCAGTGCAACTTTGACACTCTCTTGCAATTAAAAGATCAATTGTGGTTTCCTCCTTTATTGTGAATGAAAGAATTTCAATTGGGTCACCATTGGTGTTGTTTCGGTTAAAGCCAAAAAGGGGAGATCCAAAGTCTTTAAGATAAATGTCCAGGTCATATAAGCTACCTATCTGATCAATTGAATAGAGTGGATCTTCCCATTGTAGGGCAATCATATAAACAGCGGGTCCAGTTTGTCCCGGATAGACTTTAATGGATTGTGTAGTATTACCATTACTAAATTGATGTACTCGGCCAAGTCCAGTCCACTCTCCACTATTTAGTGGTAATTCAATAGATGGATCAGTTACTGGATTAAATACCCCTTCAAAAGATTTGCTTCCAAAATTTCCAGCAGAAGTAAAATATGAAACCCCATTGGCTGTGACTTCATTAACTGCCTTTGCTACCTTGCCATCACTAAAGGTAGGTTCGGTGATATAAGTAATATCGTCAACTAAAACATCACTCCCTGCTGCAGCCAAGTCTCTTATTCCTTGCGCAAAATCACCGGCCGTAATCACTCCTGTTCGGAAACCAAGTTCTGCACCGGGGGCTATATCGTGAATAATCTGCATCATCGCGCGACCTTCATCTGTACCAATTCCAAATCGGCTTGGTAAGTCTCTTAAAAAATAGGTGCTTGCAGGCAAATCACCATTGGATATATCGGTAGCCAATGTGTTTACACCGGCATCTGAACGTGTGGCATAGCTATCAGAAAGTACTCCAATTTTAATTCCCGTTCCATCAATAGCTTGGTCACCTTCAAAGTGAGAATATCCTGCTCTTACCAGGTTGGATCGCATGACTCGATCACCTTGAGTGGTAGTTGCACCCTTATTAGGAACGGGAGGGATAGCAGGGCGTACGTAGTTTATTACCTCAACGTATTGATTTAAATCTAATAACTTATTTATTGGGAAAAATCCGGCAATTATCAATGAATTCGGATCCTGTTTTAATTCCTCTTCAGTTGGAGTTACAAATCCTAAGTTTTCCAAAATTGCTTTTACTTCTTCAAACTTATCCTTAATATAAATTACTTCTATAAGTACTTCATTTCCGCTGACAAAGAAGACCTCATTGGTTTCAACAATTTGACCTTGATTGAAAATTTCACTCAGCCCGCTTAATTCAGAACCTATAAGTTCATATACTTTCCCTTGGCTGCAGATACCAAAAATCTGACGATCATTTACTGTAACAGTAAATGTTTCACTACTGCCACAACTACCTGTTGTCGAAACCTCGATCTCATCGCCATTGGTAACCAATATAGACTCTGGAGTTTCTATGGTTTGACCATTACGGGTGAAGATCAGGTCTCCAAAATCGACAGTGACATAATCGGTCAAATTTGCAATAGCAGTATTCCCGCCATTCTCAGTACTGCAGAGTACAGGATCCACAACTGATAAAACAGGAGGAGTGTTAAGGGTTACATTTAGGCTACATTCTGTTGGGAAACAAGCCCCCGTATAGTCTATATCCACGGATATGCTTCCAGAGCTTGTCCAATTTACTTTAACTGAATTAGTGCCTTGCCCAGATATTATTTCTCCATTAGTAACCGACCACATGTATGAGGATGCTCCAGCAGGTACTGAATAAGATGCGGTAGAACCAGCACAAACTTCACTGTCTCCCTGAATGATACAATCCGTATCAAAGTCAATAACTTCTGAGGCAGCTTGTACAGAGGTGCTTCTGCTTCCTAAAGATTTCCCATCTAGTGAAACTAACCTGGTATGGTAGGGTGATCCACTTATACTGGAAGCTGAATTGCCTTCCCCCCAATCCTGTGCACTGGCAATGTGCCCTCCCCAAGCAATCACAACAGTGTTATTAGCACCTATACTACCACTGGTCGCGAAAGAAATACTTATTCTGCTGACAGCGCTGGTTGCGGAAGTATTTCCCTGCAGCACATATTTTATTTCACCTAATGTACCTCCATAGATGGCGATCTTTCTCTCCTCACCGGAAAGTTCATTAAAACTGGTTGAAGGTTGAGGTATTCCATTTGGAGGTGGTAGTATTCCAAAACTTGGATTGCCAGAACTTGGGATTACATCCTCACATATTCTATCGAAATTCGTGATATAGTCGATAGCGCTTTTGTTTTTTTCTCGCGTGTCCCATTCGATTTCCACAGTATGGTTTCCAGCCTTCAATTTTGAAATCGTCAACCGATAAGGAATGGATTGCCCCTCAAAGAAATGGCTGTTTCCAGAATTGGAATTTCCGGTAGCCCAGCTTACCGGGCTTATAGGAACTTTATCCACCCCTCCGTTCTGGCCCTGCTCCAGTTTAACGGTTTGGGCATAAGAAAAACTTGCAGCAAGAAGCAGTAATATCAAAAGTCTGCTCTTAAGTGAGAAAAGTGTACACATTGAAAATCTGTTTATCGGTAAAGAATTTAAATAGTACTAAATCGAAAGGATTCTGGAAAAATAAAAACTTGTTGTCTAGCCAATTAACTATCCTTTCCATAAAATTAAAAGGCAAATTACTAGTTGTAAAAGCATTTTAAATGTATGAAAAAATTCAAAATATTCATAGTCAACATTTTGGAAGGGGGAAAAAGTATTTTGTTGATTTAAAGAAAAGCAAGACCAGCCCTTTAAAATTATACTATTTGATTTAAAAATTTCGGATTTTAAAATCTTAAAAAATACCAAAATCAGAAATTTTATTGGTTATTTCCTTCAGTTTTTGAGCCTAAGGCTCTTTGCTTTATTTCTACTTTTATGAACCTAGAAAAAGTCTTTTGGCACTAGATTGAATAAAGGCAAGGCATCAAGTTTTTCCGCTCCTTTCTACGAAATCCAGGGCTTGGTATTATTGAGTAAAGCTTGGCTGCACCCAATCTAATCAGCTAACTGCTTACAGATTGCCTCCTAAATGAATTTTATCAAAGTGGCAATACAATCACAAACTTGCTCCCTTCCTTACCTGCCTCGCCTGCAGGCGAACTCTCGACTTTCAATTCTCCCCCATGTGCTTTCACGATATCATAGGATAAACTCAATCCTAAGCCTGTACCGGAGCCCGTCGGCTTGGTTGTGAAAAATGGCTGGAATATTTTTTCTTTAATAGAGTCTGGAATCCCAGATCCATTATCGGAGACCGAAATTTCGATTCCACTCTCTATTTTTCGAGTACTAACTATTACCTTTGGTCTGAAGTTTTCGTCGGAGGATGAGGCCTTTTCACTAACGGCATAGAAAGCGTTATTGATAAGGTTAAGCATGACTCTTCCAATATCCTGCGCTATTACATTTACTTTTACAAGTGTGGGATCAAGATCAAGTTGAAAGTCCGAATTGAATGATTTGTCTTTCGCACGGATACCATGGTAGGATAGACGAAGGTACTCATCACATATGGCGTTGATATCTGTTGGCACTTTAGCCCCGCTATTACTACGAGAATGTTGAAGCATGCCTTTAACAATGGAATCGGCTCTTTTTCCATGATGATTTATTTTCTCCTGATTGGAAATAACGTCTTTAGCAATTGCTCTTACTTCATCAAAATTTTCGTTTTCTATTTCTTCATTCAGTTCTTCAAGCAATTCGATATTTATCTCAGAAAAATTCTTTACAAAGTTGAGTGGGTTTTGAATTTCATGCGCAATTCCTGCGGTGAGTTCTCCCAAAGAGGCCATTTTTTCAGCTTGAATTAATTGTGATTGGGTAGATTTCAATTCATTCAAGGTCAACTCCATTTTATTCTTTGCAGCTTCAAGCTGTATAAAATCTTCATAGCGTGCATAGGCAATGGAGAACGCTTCAGTAAGTGACCGAACAGTTTCAAAATCTTCTTCCGAAAGAGGACTCGTGCTGCCAACATATAGCATGCCTTGATTAAAAGGAAAGAAATGAAGATCCAGAGATTCAGGAGCATTGGCACCACCCAGATAGGCTTTTTCACTCCTTATCCTACCTTGATCAATCATCGCATTCATAAAGCTGACAAACTCTTGCTGACTCCAATGTTGGATAAATACAGCTTTCTTGCTCCAATGATCAATTACTTTTCCTGCAATCTCGTGAGCATCCGTTGGGAGCATAAAAACACTTAATGACTCCCCTTCAGGAGAGGATAGGAAAGACTGTAACGCCTGCTGTTCTTTATCTACTATAAAAACCCCACACCGTATAAAAGGTACACCCAACAACGTAAGTTCTTTCCAAATAATGGGAGTGATCCGGGGCAAATCTTCAGGGGCTCTCATACTTGCTATTTCACCACGTACTCTATTTAATGAGGCTTGCTTAAGCTCCTTGCGAGCATTACCTTCTGCATTTTTTAAATCAAGATATCGGGTGTAGGCTAAGTTAAAAACATCTGCAAAACGTTGCAATACTTGCATGTTTCCATCTTCAAGAGGTTTTTTTCTGAAAATCGTAATTGCGCCACTATGAAACATGGCCGTATAGCAATATTGGATTGCGTTAGCTGTAGATTCTGAAACAAATCCAGGAAGCTCAATGCCTTTATTTTCAAATAATTGATAATAATTGAGATAATCTTCTCCCTTCAAAAGATAGGTGAAGTGTTGCTGTTTCTCCCAAGAATGTAACATCTCTTTTAGAAAGGGATGGTCTTTAAGGGATATCCCACCTTTAAAAAGCTTCTCGATAACACCTCCCATCATACTTGATGTCCAAAAATCGGCTCTCTGGTTTTTATCATCGATGAGTCCTATACCACTATAATCAGAAGCTAGACCAGTTTTATCCAATTCAAGCAGAACTGCGGCAATGGTTATTTCAAGATCACTACTATGCTCCATGGCTAAGGCTTTGGCACGCACACGTTCAAGTGATGCTTCTACACCCAGATCTCTGACCATTTTGTTAAATGCGACACTTAATTCTCCGATTTCATCACGGGAGATACTTTTAACGGATTGAGTCAGATCACCTTCACCAACCTTGTTGGCGGCATCACGCAACGCCAAAACAGGCTTTGAAATATTTCTAGCAAGTAAATAACCTATAAAAAGACCAATTACGAACACTATCAGACTTGCTATTAAAGAAGTAAGCCTTATTTGATCTCTGCTTTTTATAATTTCTTCAGTAGTAAAACTCAATTGAATAACACCCGACATAATGGGTGTTGAGAATGGAGCACTCTTTATGATAAATAACTCATTAGAAGTGGCATCGGGATCTACTTCTGCCCCCTCAGGAAATGATTTAAAAATTGTCTTTGAGAGTGTTCAGTTAAGTGTGTCTGCTAATTTTACAAATAGATGACAAAGAAA
>JAFMBQ010000100.1 GCA_017858365.1 Algoriphagus sp.
TTTTTAGAATGGCTCACCGATCCTATCCTAAATGGCGCCGGAGCTATAGTAGATTTTGGTTGCTATGGTGCCAATATCGCCACTTGGCTCAACGCAGGTCAAAGACCAACCTCGGTGACTGCTGTTGCCCAGCAATTTCAGCCGGAAAACAATCCGAAAGTGGAAGATGATGCGACGATTATTTTAACCTATGAAAATTCTCAAGTGATCCTTGAGCCTTCCTGGAACTGGCCAATTGGAAGAAAAGACATGGAAATCTACGGTTTGACAGGCGCGATCTACGCCGATAATGGAAAAGATCTTCGAATCCGAATTGCTGAAGGATATGATGGCTTTAACGAGGAAAAGATCAGAATAGAAAAAAGGGTTGCACCTTTCGATGATCCCTTTTCATTCTTGATTGCTGTGATTCGAAACGAAATTCAAATGAAATCGTATGATTTGAGTTCGCTGGAAAATAATCTTATCGTGGTAGAAATCTTAGAAGCAGCGATTCAAAGTGCCAAAGAAGGCAGAACGATTTATTTGGATGCCAGAAAATAGTCTTACTTCGGATTTTCTACTCGGAGAGCCACTGTTTGCTCTATTTTATTTTTGACCGGATCCAGCGAATTGAGATACATATAAATCGCCCGAATATCCACTTCATCCATCATCGCGAAGCTAGACCAAGGCATGGGAGTACCTTCATGAATCAGTCCGCCTTTAAGACGCTTTACAAAAGTTTCCTCATTCCAAGTTGCTAATAGACCAGTTTCCGGATCAGGAGTCAGATTCGGAGTGGTGAAAGTTCCTAAGGGTTCCTCAAAAGCTAAACCCCCAGAAAATTTCGGGCCGGTAAACTCTCCTGAATTCAGGTCTCTCGGGGAATGACATCCTACACAATTAGTCACGGAGTTCGCTAAATATTCACCATAAACTACTGAAACTTCTTGTTGGAGTGCTTTTTTCGGAGCACTTGAAGGCTCTATGGGTTTGATCATTCCTAAAGCTAAAACCACCTTCCCTAAAAAATCATATTGAGTAGGTTCAATTTTATTTGATACAGGAGGCTGAGATCTCAAAAATGAAATGATGGCATTAAGATCCGCCTCGGTCATATTTTCAAAAGGCATAAATGGGAAAATTACTCGTCCATCATGGCCTACGCCATAGCGCATGACTCGTGCTACTTCCTCATTGGTCAATGCTCCTATACCGGTTTCTACATCAGGCGTGAGATTTCTTGCTTTAAAAACCCCTGGTGGGATAATAATTTCTCCTCCACCGGCAACTGGCACTTTTTCACCTCGAGACATTGCCTCAAAGTCATTGGGATCAATATGGCAAGTGGCACAGTGTGCAGGACCATAAACCAAGTATTGACCCCTCGCCAATACTGTAGAATCTGTACTGATGGATACTTCCGGATAGGGTGCTTCGAAAGTTTTGTTCCAAGTGATGGATACAAAGGCGAAAAATCCGATGGCTAACAGAAGGAGTCCTCCTGCAAGAACTCCTAAGATTTTGAATAATTTTTTCATGGCTGTTTGGTAAAAATTTTAACTTTTAGGAAAGAATAAATCACTTGAACACGAAGCATTCAAATGCTTTTTTTTTAAAAATGCGGAAATTAAAAATTTGTTGGAGTAGCCTAATACAATTTTAATATAAGTACAATTTATCGAATAGCAATTGTACTATACTATGTTTATACCAAGAGTGATTTACTGAAATTCAAAGCATTACAAAAAAATAGCTCTGAAAAAATTCGTTCCAGAGCCTACTTATTTTAACTAAAAATCGATTGTAATTTTCTAAATTATCACCCTATTCCCGGTCTTCGCAGATTCCAATATTGCCTCCACGATTCGAATATCCCGCAGCCCTTCTTCGCCTGGTACTAGCATCGGTTTTTTGCCCATGATCGCCAATGCATCTTGATCCATTTGATTGGCTTGCTGCCAAGGAACATCATATGGAAAGTTGATTTCGCCAAGCGGACTTATCCCCTTATTTCCAGAATAAGCAGAAAATGGGGCCATTGCAATCGTCCCTTTTTCACAATTGATATTCAAGAAATTGATCTGCTCCGCAAATGAGGTTTTGATAGTTGATATTACATTTCCTGGAAACTCAAGCTCCGCTGTCACATTATCTGCTAATCCATTTTTATAAATCTCAGGTCGATCGGTCCAAGCTTTCGCGGAGCGTACCGCAATAGGCTCCATTCCAGTTCCTAATCGAGCTCCCTGAATCGAGTACACGCCCATATCGTAGATCACTCCCCCACCCATCTCTGCTTTTTGCTTCCAATGATCAGTCCGATTATCCCGATATCCCGCAGCACAATTCAAATTATGAACAACTCCCAAACTTTTTTCTTTCACTATTTTTTGAAAGGCCTGCGTATTTGGCTCATGCTGACAACGGTAGCCAATCGAAAGGGAAACTCCTTCTTTTTTACAAGCATCGATCATCGTTTGACATTCTTTGACCGTCATCGCCATAGGTTTTTCACACCAGACTTGCTTTCCTGTTTTAGCAGCTTTGACCACATACTCCATATGCATCGATGGTGGCAATACAATATAGATCACATCGATATCCGGATTATCCTTGATATCCTCAAAGGATTTATAATTATAGACGTTATCCTCTGGAATCTGATATTTGGCTTTCCAAATCCCTTCTTTCGCTGGTGTACCCGTGACGATTCCTGCCAAATAACAATGCTGGGTCTGTTGAAGCGCAGGAGCCAATAAGTCAGTGCTGTAATAACCCAGACCAACCAAGGCAACACCAAGTTTATCTTTCTTGGAAAAAGATTTCCCCATTAAAGTCAATGGGGAAAACAAACTTGCCCCAGTAACTAGAGTAAGAGATTTGATTGTGTCACGTCTGGAAAGTAATTTCATAAAGATTTATTAAGGTAGCTTGGTTAAGATAGGGAATTTGCTTTTGATTGCCAATTGAGCTGAGGAGGCTTTTCCCAATGAAAAGATCTAAATTAGAATTCATCAAACTCAATCGTCATGAAGACAATCATTCTTTCAATCGCACTTTTCTTGTCAGGTTTAAGTCTTGCACTCGCTCAAACCAAACCCTATCTAAATCTAGTTGATGCTCAGCGGATCACTGCTGCCGCTACTGAAAAAGCCAAAGCTGAAGGTTGGAATGTCGTTATTGTAATCTTAGACGACGGTGGAAACCTAATCTCACTTCAGCGTATGGACGGTGTGCAGGTAGGGAGCATAGAAGTGGCCCAGGCAAAAGCTAAATCTGCTGTTTTTTTCAAGCGGCCTACCAAAATATTTGAAGATGCCATGAAAGCAGAAGGTGGAGCAAGAATCGCAACACTTCCAAATGCCGTGGGAGTCGAAGGAGGACTTCCAATTTTTAAAGATGGGGTAATCGTAGGGGCAATAGGCGTATCAGGGGTGACATCGGCTCAAGATGGAATTATCGCTGCGGCCGGAATTGATAAGTATTAAACCGCTGTTGCTAAATTCATTAAAAGTCTTGGAACAGACACGCTAAATTTGCCGATAATCCTATTTTAGAGCATTTTATCAAAAAAATTAAACTTTCGCTTCTGATATGGAGTCTATATGTTTTAATCCAAGTTAAAACACATCCTTAACCTATGAAAATCATTACCTCAATCCTTGTTCTCTTAGCGACATCTTGGTCATTCATGACTTTTGCTCCTCCGGTTACAGTGAACAAAACCGAAAGCTCAGTCACATGGCATGCTACCAAAGTAACTGGTGCTCATTTTGGAAATGTTCCGATTTCAGATGCCAAACTTGACTATGCCAATGGCAAAATTACCGGCGGTTCTTTTGAAATGGACATGTCGAATTTAACTGTAGAGGATCTTACCGATGCTGGCTCCAACCAAAAACTTACGGGGCACTTAAAGTCAGATGATTTCTTTTCAGTAGCGACATTTCCTAAGGCGATGATGAAAATCACCAACGTAAAATCTTCAGATGGAAAAACCTACGAAATCACTGCTGATTTGACAATCAAAGGAATTACTTCACCTGTAACTTTCCCGGCAACCCTTGCGATGGTTAATGGTAAAATGGTAACGACTGCAGAAATCAAGTTTGATCGAACAAAATACGATATCAAATATCGCTCAGGTAACTATTTTGAAGATTTGGCAGATAAGCTAATCTACGATGAAGTAAAACTTGACGTGAAGCTTGTTGCTACTCCTTGAATTATAAAAGATTAAAATAAGAAGGCTGAGAATTAATTTTCTCAGCCTTTTTTGATTTTCAAATAGCCCGTTAATCGTAAACACCCCTTCCCAGCTTTGTATTTTCCTGAGAATTGAGCGAAGGCATTTTTTTTGATTTCTAGATTTTTTTGAAAGCGTAAAAGGAAGGGAATTAAATCCAGATTATGTACGGAGAGTCGATTGGACATATAACTAAAAGAGATTAAGTTTAGCTAATTGAAAAATAACCACCACTACTATTGTATATCGTTCCAAAATAGAAAGATATACAATGGAACTAGTGGATATACAACCGTTCTGCCTAATGCTAAAAGACGAAAATGACAGTAACCTATGACAAATATTATCAGACAGAAAACTTATTCGGAGAACCATATCCCGAATTGATTGAGTTTTTTACTGAATTTCCTAACAAAGGAAAATTACTTGACTTAGGCTGCGGACAAGGAAGAGATGCAATTGCATTGGCTCGACTTGGCTACTCTGTAACAGGCATTGATAACTCGAGAGTTGGTATCGACCAAATGAATGAATTCGGACAAAATGAAAAATTGAATTTGGTCGGACAAATTGGAGACATCTACGCTTTTGACCGTTTTAATGAGTTTGACATTATTCTTATGGACAGTATGTTTCATTTCGCCAAAAAGGATAAGGAAAAAGAAATTGAACTGATTAAAAAAATCATTTCGGATTTAAAAAATGGAAGTCTAGTAGTTGTTTGCATTCAGGACACAGGCGAAAAAGTTCAAATTCTCAACAAGGCAATTGACTATGAAAGAAAAACAAAACGACTTATGGACAAGGTCTTCAAGTACGTTTTTGAAGACAAAGACAGCGGACATAAATCTGAAACAAATTACAGAATGATAATCGCTGAAAAATGAAAGCACATAGGCACACACAGCACCTACCCAAAAGGCGGGGTTTCGTGTTCCAAAGACAGATTAGTGGTTATTGAAACTTTCGTACTTTTAATCAACATTTGTGGTGAATCGCCCGCCCTTCGGGTAGCTGCAAAACGTTACCAAGAAGCATCCCCCCTAAATATCCCACTTCACCGTAAACAACCCATACCTTGGCTGCACCAAATAGGCATAGGTGCCGATCAGATTCTCCGAAAAGCTATCTCTTCGGATCGAGCGCGTATCCAGAATATTCCATCCGGTCAATCGAAATTCCCAAGGACTGGATTTGCCTTGGTAGCTTAGAAAAGCATTTAAGAATTCGAATTCACTTTTGGCACCTGCTTGCTGATTAAAGTAGGCATTGCAGGTGTAATCCGCATTCAACTTCAAGCCTTTCCAGATATCCAAATCGATTTCAATACTCGGGCTGTGGGTATTGAAGGTGTTTTTGATCGTGGCAGATTGATGAAAATTCTGATTCCATTCATACTTCAAGTCCACTTCCAACTTTTTGAATAAGCATATAATTTAATCAATAAAACTATTAAATTAAGACTTATTGATAGATTAAGTCAAACCTATCTAGTTTCATAACCTTCTCCCATGCCTTGACAAAGTCTTTTACGAATTTCTCATTTGCATTACTGCTTCCATAAACTTCAGCCAAGGCTCTCAATTCAGAATTGGAACCAAAGATCAAATCTGCACGGGTAGCGGTGTACTTAACTTCTCCAGTTTTTCTGTCTTTCCCTTCAAACTCTTCTTTTGTGTCTGAAGTAGCTTTCCACTCCGTACTCATATCCAAAAGGTTCACAAAAAAGTCGTTGGTTAACTCATCCTTACTAGTAGTAAATATACCGTGTTTGGACCCATCGTAATTAGCATTTAGTGCGCGCATACCACCTACTAAAACAGTCATTTCTGGAGGAGTTAAGGTGAGTAATTGTGCTTTATCAATCAATAACTCTTCCGTGGATATAGTATACCGGGTTTTCAAGTAGTTTCGGAAACCATCTGCCATAGGTTCCAGCAATTCAAAAGAAGCTACATCTGTTTGCTCTTGAGTGGCATCCATACGTCCTGGAGTAAATGGAACTTCAATTGGATATCCTGCATTTGCTGCGGCTTTCTCTACTCCGGCATTTCCTGCTAAAACAATCAAGTCAGCCAAGGATACTTTCTTAGCCCCTGATTTAGCATTGAAGTCGCTTTTAATTTTTTCAAGCGCTGCCAATACTTTCGCCAATTGCTTAGGATTATTTACTTCCCAATCTTTTTGAGGCGCCAAGCTTATTCTTGCTCCATTAGCACCACCTCTTCGGTCAGATCCCCGGTAGGTAGAGGCCGAAGCCCAAGCCGTAGAAACCATTTCACTTATAGAAAGTCCTGAATTTAAAAGCGATGTTTTCAAGGCAGCGATATCCCTACTATTGATCAACTCATGATTAACAGCAGGGATAGGGTCCTGCCAGATCATATCTTCAGTCGGTGCCTCAGGTCCTAAATAAGTTGTCTTTGGCCCCATGTCACGGTGTGTCAACTTAAACCAGGCACGCGCAAAAGCATCATTAAATTTCTCTGGGTTTTCATAAAATTCTCTGGAGATTTTTTCATAAACAGGATCAAATCTCAATGACAAATCTGTGGTCAGCATCGTAGGATTATGCATTTTCTCTGAATCAAACGCATCTGGAACCATCATTTTGGGGTTTTTAGCTTCCCACTGATGTGCTCCCGCTGGACTTTTTGTGAGCTCCCATTCATTTTCAAATAAATTAAAAAAGAACAATTGGCTCCACTGCGTGGGTGTAGAGGTCCAAATTACCTCTAGACCAGAACTGATCGCATCAGCTCCTTTCCCAGATTTATAGGTACTCTTCCAGCCAAATCCTTGCTCTTCAATGTCTGCGGCTTCAGGTTCAGTCCCTACATTCGAGGCAGGTCCTGCACCGTGAGTTTTTCCAAGGGTGTGTCCACCAGCGATCAAGGCTACTGTTTCTTCATCATTCATTCCCATTCTGCCGAAAGTTTCCCGAATATCTTTTGCTGCAAGAACCGGATCAGGATTTCCATTTGGTCCCTCAGGATTGACATAAATCAGTCCCATTTGCACAGCAGCTAAAGGGTTTTCAAGTTCTCGCTCTCCCTTGTAGCGCTCATCATCCAACCATTTGGTTTCTTTACCCCAATAGACATCCATGTTAGGCTCGTAAACATCCTCTCTACCTCCTGCAAAACCGATCGTTTTAAAGCCCATGGATTCCAGGGCAACATTACCCGTCAGAATAAATAAGTCAGCCCATGAAATTTTATCTCCATATTTTTGTTTAATAGGCCAAAGAAGTCGCCTTGCCTTATCCAAATTGACGTTATCAGGCCAGCTATTGAGAGGTGCAAATCGCTGCTGTCCGGATCGTGAACCTCCTCGTCCATCACCCGTCCGATAAGTACCCGCACTATGCCATGCCATTCTAATAAACAAGCCACCATAGTTACCATAATCAGAAGGCCACCAATCTTGTGATTCTGTCAATACTGCACTAAGGTCTTTTTTCAGCGCTTCGTAGTCTAGGCTGTTAAATTCCTCGATATAATTAAAGTCTTCTCCCATGGGGTTCGACAAAGAAGAATTCTGACGAAGCATGCTTAGGTTAATCTGATTAGGCCACCAATCGCTATTGCTGGTAGCTTTCATATTGGAAACGCTTTTCTTGGTTGCTCCCGAATAGCCATCTACAGACTCACTTTCTTCTTGACACGCTGTAAATGAAACACTTATGACCAACATCAACCAGAATAAAATCAAATTTTTCATGATATAAAGTTTGTTAACCAATTAAATGTATGAAAAGCAAAACCACCATAAAATGATATCCGTCAATCAAAAAAATGATATACTATAGCACAGCATTTCTAAATATTAAATAGCCTTGCAGAAATGAGAGGCTTTGTTTTATAAGATTTATTCATTAAAATATTCAAGAACTTTAGTTTTAATGATAAACAAACACATAGCATTTAAAAAAGAAAAACGTGTACCAACAACATGTATAGTTAATTGCTCAGTTTGTGTGTACTTGGAAAATTCTTCAGTTTTTACTCTGGGTCGTTTCCTTTTATTAACTTAGTTTTATACGCCGAAACTAACCATACACATCAACGTAAGTAACCGACCTAAATATCCCACTTCACAGTAAACAACCCATATCTAGGCTGCACCAAATAGGCATAGGTGCTGATCAGGTTTTCGGAAAAGCTATCTCTTCGGATCGAGCGCGTATCCAGAATATTCCATACGGTCAATCGGAATTCCCATGGACTGGATTTGCCTTGGTAGCTTAGAAAAGCATTGAGGAATTCAAATTCACTTTTTGTGCCTGCCTGCTGATTAAAGTAGGCATTGCAGGTGTAATCCGCATTCAACTTCAGACCTTTCCAGATATCAAGATCGATTTCAATACTCGGGCTGTGGGTATTGAAGGTGTTTTTGATGTTAGCAGATTGGTAGAAATTCTGATTCCATTCATACTTCAAGTCCACTTCCAGCTTTTTGAAAAAAGTCGTCGTAATTCGGAAGTCATAGGTATGAGAAAATTGATTGTTTTCATTCAGCCGATCATCGAGCAGCGTATTGGTAGAAAAATTATTCCAATTGCCACCTGCACTCACCTTAAACTTTTCAAATCGCTTATCGGCCTCCACTCTTCCCGTCAAGGTTTCATTGACTGGCTCAATATTCTGAATACTGACCAAGCGGTTGATCCCTTGGAAATTGGTGGTATTCACCAAGTCATTTTGCTTTCGGGTCCAGTTCAAACCGCCGGAAAGATTAAAGGCTGAAAAGAAATCGAAGTGATTGTAATCCAGATTATGGCTGAAATACATCCCATTTTCCAGCAATCTATTCCCCTGAAAAATGGAATTGTAATCCTGAATAATCAATCCTTGAGCTAGCTTTTGAATGTCCATAAAATTCACCGAGCTGCTGAATCGGTAGGTCAAGGAGCGATTAGTCGTGATGGCCCATTTGGAATACAAATTTGGAAGCAGCAAAAACTTGGACTGACTTTGTTCTTGCCCCAATTGGGCATCCTGCCATGCATAGTGATGCGCATAAATCGATGGACTGATGATGACAGATTTCCATTTCGTTTTGTAGGTCATCCCGAGATAGAGATCCTGAAATCCAAAGCGATTATCATTTTGAAAGGCTTCCAAACCTTCCGCAGGCAGATCCGAATCCAATTCCACCTGGGAAGTCATCTCTTGATTGGTTCGCTGAAAACCCAAACTCCAATTCAGGTGGTTGGTCGGATTTAAGATTTGATAGTAATTAAAGGCGCCTTCGAAGACACCGGTATTAATCTCCTGATTTTGCAAAATCCGATAAGTTTCCTGATCAAAAATCGGGAGAACACCTTGGAACGGCTGCTGATTACTAGTCAAGTCATAGAGCGGGTCGATAAATTTCTTTTCCCAATTGACCTCCACAGAATATACTCGCTTATCAGAAGGCGCATGATACCACTCCCCTTTCTGTTGGATGCTGTAAGGAGTTCGTTCCTGAATCGTTCCGATTTGCCGATTTTGCTGCGCAAAGTTTGAGTTGAGTAAGCTGTTGGTCGAGATATCAGCTACCTTTCCAAAGACGCTGTACTTGACGTAGGTTTCTTCTTTCGGCGTGTAGGTAGCGGCATACTTCAACATTCCCGAAGCATTTTCCACTCGATTCGCTGAAGTAAGTAATTCCTGATTATCCGTTTCAGAACTTAAATATGTTCGTTGGGAAGTGCTTCCGAGTTGATTTTTGGAAGTGGAACCAATGGCAAATCCTGCATGTCGCCATTTCGCACTTGGAGAATAATTCAAGTTCAATGCAGCCAGATTGGTCACCAGATCACGGGCATTGTTTCGCTGCGCCATCGGAATCCCCATATCATCCCCACTCATACTGACCGTTAAACCTGTTCGCCCGCCTAATCCTGATAGACCTCCGCTAAAGCGAAAGTAATCCTGAAGGGTAAAAGCCAGTTCACCCACATTATTTACATCAGCAATCAGATTCAGATTTAACTTGGGGGCATAGTAAAATGCATTGACATGGCCTAAATAGCGTTTTTTTGGCCCAGCACCAGCTGACAGATCTCCAAACACCAGATTCTTTTTCCCCTCCTTCAATTGGATATTCAAAGCCAGCGTCTCATTATTATCCAACCCACGAATAGGGGACACTTCATTGAAATTTTTCAAAACTTGCACACGGTCGACGGCATTTGCAGGTAGGTTTTTGGTAGCCAGCTTGGTATCTCCATCGAAGAAAAGCTTGCCATCAACCATGACCTTGTCCACCTTTTTTCCCTGTACTTTTACTTCGCCGTTATCATCGACTTCGAAGCCCGGGAGCTTATCAAGGACATCTTCCAATTTCCGCTCGGTACCAGTGGTAAAAGCATCGGTCTTATAGGTCAGCGTATCGCCTCTCATGGTGATGGGCAATTCGGTCACTACCTCGACCTGATCCAGCATGGTTTCATCTTGGGACAAAATGATCTTCATCTGCTCATCAGGAGACCATTCCTTGATCACCAGCTCGAACTGCTTATAGCCTACAATAGAAACACGAAGCAAGAACTCTGAACCCGGCGTCAGCGAAATTTTAAATCTTCCCGAGGCATCAGAAATCCCAAATCCACCAATTTTCTGAGTAGTCTGATTGATCGCAACTACGTTGGCATAGGGGATTGGCTGATTCAGCGTATCCAATACCTGACCGATCAGCAATTTATTTTGGGCAAAGGAAGGAATGGAAATCAGCAAAAAAAGGCTGATTCCGAGTATTTTTCTTAAAAAAGACATGGTGTTGGTTTAGTTTTTTGGACTCTTAATAGAAATAAATAGCAATTCAATTGGTCAACACTTTTTAGGGAAGTACTCTTCCCTGTCATCCGACACCCGTCTTCCGTCTCCGGTCTCTGGTCTTCAAACACCCGACATCGCATTTCTGACACCTCCATTTTCGGGCAGGCAGAATCCTCTCAGGCTAGAGAAAAATCCCCCTAACCCCCTTTATCATAACTCCTGCTCCTTTGGAACATTCGAGTCCAAGGTGGATTTGCTACGTTTTCCAGTTTTTATGATTTCTGACATCCGCCCTCGGTCTTTCGTCTTCGGTCTCCGGTCTTCGGTCTCCGGTCTTCAAACATCAGACATCCGTCACCTGACATCCGACAACCGACATCGGACACCCG
>JAFMBQ010000101.1 GCA_017858365.1 Algoriphagus sp.
AAAATAAAAATCACCCAGACTTTTTCTAACTCCTAATGCTAATAGCGGAATTCCTTCGGTAGAGTAACCGGTAATTTGGAGCGTATCGGATTGCTTCGATATACCAAAAGTGCCCAGCTCTCTTTTGAAAAATTCCAATTGGGTTGATAATTGCCAATCGTTTTTTAGCCCCCAAAGAAAATTGGATCCGATATGCCAACTGAGCTCATTACTGGGAGAAATAAAGTCATTTCTTGGTATTACTTTATATTTCAAAAGTGCTTGCGAAGGTCCTCCGTAAAATTCCCATTCGAATTCTTGCTGGGAAAACCCTTCTTGAATATTCGCAGAAAGAAAAATAGACAGTGATAAACCAACAGAGGCAAAAAAACGAGAATTAAAAAAAAGCAATTTCATAGTTTGTCAAATGATTGATTATTTAAACTAAAGGATAGCTTATTTATTGTTTAGGTTGAAAGAATAATTTTCACTTAACCCTGAAATGATAATCCCAAAATAATCTGCTCAGATTTGAAATAATGTCCAACGGAAATTACACAATCAAATGAAAATGTCCGATCATTAAATTCCTGATTATATCGAAATCCAAAACTACAGGACCGAGAATCACACAAAGACCAAAGCCTCTATCCGTTGAACGGACACTTCACCCAACCAGAAATCAAATTTGGTTTGAGTATAAATCGATTCTGGGCTTAAATAAAGATCATATCCCATAAACTTGTAGAAAACTCCTGCATGACAGCTTAGAGAGGCAGCTCGATTCTTCCAGATGTATTCTGCATATTAAAGTATTTTCCAGATGTATTGTATTTCAAACCTCTTTTGATCCCAAACCACCTCCTTTATGCTGAGCGGCATTAAATTGAGTTGAAACTAAGTTTAAAAAAATGTACAGAATAGTGAAATTGAATTTTTCATAGCTTTTCTAAGTTAAAACAACGAAGTGTCCTTTATCAATTTGTCTTGGAAGAGACAAACCGAATATCAGCTTACCTCGTACTTGATGTTATTCAAATTTGTGAATCTTCGAACAGATTTTCCAAAAATCAGTTTTATAAAAGAAGATGATTTCAATGCCTTCATCTCAAAAAAAAGAACCCAAATCAAATGAATCATTTAAATAAAAGTTTTTTACCCATGCTAAGTTTACTCGTCGGATTAATCATGTCCTGTGGAACATCCACAACAGAATACCAAAAGACTTCTTCTACTGATGCTGAATTAGTAGCCAATTACGATGGTACAACTCAATTAGCAACATTTGCTGGAGGCTGTTTTTGGTGCGTTGAGGCACCATTTGAGGGGATCGACGGTGTGATCTCTGTGGTATCTGGTTACTCAGGAGGAAAAGAAAAGAATCCTACTTATGGAGAGGTAGCCAGTGGGAAGACCTCACATCGAGAATCTATTCAAATCACCTTTGACCCCGAAGTCATCAGCTATTCCGAATTAGTAGATATCTTCTGGCAAACCTATGATCCTACTGATGTAGGTGGTTCCTTTTATGACAGGGGAACCCAGTATGAGTCAGCAATATTTTACCATGATAGTGAGCAAAAGAAAGTAGCAGAAGATTCCAAAGAGTATTTAGATAAATCAGGTCGATTCAAAAAGCCAATAGTGACACCTGTAATCAGGTACTCTAATTTCTACAATGCAGAAGAGTATCATCAAGATTATTACAAGAAAAGTCCGACGGAATATTATGCATACCGAACGGGATCAGGAAGAGATGCTTTCATCAAAACTCATTGGCCAGAGCTAAGCGAAAAGAAATATGTAGCTCCTTCTAAATCTGAATTGAAAAATATCCTTACGGACCTTCAGTATGAAGTTACCATGGATAATGCAACTGAATATGCTTTTCAAAATGAATACAATGGGAATAAAAAAGATGGAATCTACGTGTGTATCGTATCCGGGGCTCCCTTATTCAGTTCAAAAGATAAATACGAATCTGGTTCAGGATGGCCAAGTTTCTCCAAGCCGATCGACGCTCGCATTATTGATAAGCCTGTTGATAAAGATCTAGGAATGACTCGAGTGGAAGTTCGAAGTAAGCTAGGAAAAAGTCATTTAGGACATGTATTCTACGATGGCCCAGCTCCTACAAATCTTCGCTATTGTATGAACTCAGCCGCAATGAAGTTTATACCTAAGGAAGAAATGGCTGCCAAAGGCTATTCAGATTTTGTTTGGTTGGTGGATTGATTTGGGAAAAGCTACTCTAAACAAGTAGCTTTTTTATGATTTTAAAAGTTTTTTAAAGCTGTTAAAAGATTAACAATGATGATTTATATATTTAAGACAAAATATAAATCGATATGAAAAAATTTGGCTGGATCATCGGAATAATTCTCTTAACAGTTTTTGCAGGAGTTTTTTGGTATAAATTTTATTTCGTTTTTGGTGAAGGAGTAAAATCTGGTAGCCTAAATTATTTTGTAAAAAAAGGAGTCTTGTTCAAGACCTATGAGGGTCGAGTAGTCCAGGAAGGCTTTCAAAGCCCCACCGCAGGTGGATTACAAAGTAATGAATTTAGATTCAGCGTTACCGATCCTACAGTTGCAGATCAATTGGAGCGATCTTCAGGAAAACACGTAGAGTTACGATACAAAGAATATAACGGAATGCTTCCATGGCGAGGCACCAGCAATTTTGAGGTTACTGAGGTCCTATCAATCATGGAAGAAGGCAGAACCGATTCCTCGGCCCTGCCATATAATCAATAACTATTTCCTAGTCCAGTAATCCAAAACAGTTACTTTATCCAAATGGGGGCCTAGAAGGGCTCCAAAAGCTTTATGGGCTGGATGTGGTAAATATTCATCTCTTGCTGCATCTGAATAGAAAGTAAGAGTAAATGCATGCGTTAAGCCTTGATTTAGTCCTTCTGGACTAGAATTAATGCCCCACTCAAACGATTCGATGTTAGGGATTTCATTTTGTAGATTTCTAAATGCATCTACTACTCCCTGGATGTCTTCAGCCGATGAGGTTTCCTTAAAGCTAAAATAGACAACATGTCGGAGCACTGAATCTGGAGCGTTAAGCATAGGCATTTCTTCAATTATAGTTTCTGTGGCGGTAGATTTCATGTTCTTTTCACCACAAGAGAAAAAGAAAATAATTGGAATGAATAAGAGTAATTTTTTCATTTCGTTTTTATTTTGAATGTAGCAATATTTCACAACTTATTTAACTGAGGCAAATATGAAAGTCGCTTTTTTTAGTTCGAGGTCCTATGACAAAGCGAGTTTTGAGCAGCTCACTCCAAATTTTGAGCATCAACTCACTTACTTTGAAGTCAAGTTGGACAAAGACACTGTTTACCTAGCTCAAGGATTTGATGCCATTTGTACGTTCGTAAATGATCATCTTGATCAAAATGTTCTAAAGAAACTAGTCGAGCTAGAGGTAAAAAATATCGTTCTAAGATGCGCTGGCTATAACCAAGTCGATCTTCAATCAGCCGAAAAGCTTGGAATACGAATCTGTAGAGTTCCGGCATACAGTCCAGAGGCAGTCGCGGAGCATGCCCTTGCCCTTTTGATGACCATAGTAAGAAAAACTCATAAAGCCTATAATCGAGTCAGGGAAAATAACTTTTCTCTCGAAGGCTTGGTAGGAATCAATATTCACAAGCAAACGGTTGGCGTCATCGGAACAGGTGCAATTGGCAGTGCTTTTTGCAAGATAATGATAGGAATGGGGTGTACAGTATTAGCCTATGATCACTACGAGAATAAGCATTTGAAAACCCTCGGAGTAAGCTATGTGCAATTAGCTGAGTTAATTGCTCAAAGTAGTATTATCTCGCTGCATTGTCCATTAACAACTGAGACGAGACACTTGATCAATAAAGAGAGGCTTGCTGAGATGCAGAAAGGAGTAACTATAATAAACACGGGTCGGGGAGCATTGATTGATACTAAAGCGATTATTAAGTCTTTAAAAAACAAAAAGGTGGGCTATTTAGGAATAGATGTCTACGAACAAGAGGAAAATCTCTTCTTCCGGGATTTATCTGCGGAAATTCTCCAGGATGAGGATATCGCACGATTGATGACTTTTCCAAACGTCCTAATCACGGGTCACCAAGCTTTCTTGACAAAGGAATCACTTGTTGAGATTGCAAACATTACTCTGACCAATCTCAACGAACTTGAATCAGGCATAGAAGTCACAAATATAATCCCGAAGCCATAAAATTAAAAAATGCCTGCAAATCAAAGACTTGCAGGCACTGGTCAAAGTATTATCTTTCGGGAAAACCCGAAGTTAATTACTTAGCTACCTTTACGTTAACAGCGTTAACGCCTTTTTTACCTTGAACTATGTCATAAGTAACACGATCGTTTTCACGGATTTCGTGTACAAGACCTGAGTGGTGTACGAATACATCTTCACTGTTGTCTGCTGGTGTAATAAAACCAAAACCTTTGGTTGTGTTAAAGAATTTTACTGTTCCTTCATTCATGATTACTAACTTTTAAATTTGGTGTTTCTATTAAATTTTTGACTCGGATTAATTTCTTTTTTTGGTGGCTCAGGCTCAGGTGGTGTATCGGATATGTTTCCAAATTCATCCACATAAGCCATCATATCGTCCAGATCTCCACTCTTTGGCTGATCTTTACGCGATGCCATTTTTTCTTGTTTGTCTCTTTTCTTTCTCTTTTTAAGTTCTGCTTTTTGTTTTTTGATGAATGTGTTCTGGTTTTTTGACATTTCGGCGATTTTAATTGACAAATGTTATGGCCGTACCGGTTTTTCCGGCCCGACCTGTCCGGCCTATTCTGTGGATATAGCTATCCATAGACATGGGAAGCTGATAATTTATCACATGTGATACATCAGCCACGTCTATACCTCTGGCAGCCACATCGGTAGCTACAAGCACTCTAGTTGTTCCGTTCTTGAACTCTTCTATTGTTCGGTTTCGGAAATTCTGGGATTTATTGCCGTGAATCAATCCTGATTTTACTCCGACTTGATTTAATTTTTTAGCGATACGATCTGCTAATCTTTTTGTCTCCATGAAAATAATCACGCGATCCAATTGATCATTTTTGAATAGACCTGATAAAACGTCAAACTTATCTTTACCATCTGGAACTTGGATAATTTCCTGATCAACATTTTCACTTGTTGTACCACCCGTATTAACTTTCACTTCTACGGGATTCTTCAAAAGACCATCAATTAGGTTTTTCTGAGTTGGTTCAAGCGTTGCCGAGAAAAGCATAGTCTGTTCTCTTTTAGTCATTGCATTCACAAGCTTTTTCACATCGTGAACAAATCCCATATCAAGCATCCGGTCAAACTCATCCAATACTAGTGTATTAATTCGATTCAAATGAAGAAGTTTTCGATCTGCTAAGTCTAATAGTCTACCGGGAGTACCCACAATGACATGAAGTTTTCTACCCAATGCTTTAAAATCTGAATTGATATTCGTTCCCCCAATAAAGGTATTGGAATATAAGTTCATACCCTTCGTCAAGCTTTTGAATTCCTCTTCAATCTGAAGTGCCAATTCCCGTGTAGGAGTTACTATCAATGCTGAGAAACCTGATGGATCAGCTTTTGCATGCTCAATAATCGGAATAAGAAAAGCTCCAGTTTTCCCAGAACCAGTGTTAGAGATTCCAAGCAAATCTCTTCCGTCCAATAAAGGAGAAATTGATTTTTCTTGGATATAAGTCATATTCTCATAACCTTTTGCCTGAATATTCTTCAACAAAGAAGCATTGAGGTTTAGACCGCTAAATGGAATCAAAGATTGGAATCCTTCCTGCCCACTTGGTTCAGCCTTTTTTACAAGGAGTCTAGGGTCTAAGGTAGATTCTTTCTTCTTTTGGCTTGGGCGTGAAGTCGGTCGCGGATTGCGATTTTGGCTTGCTGGTTTTGTATTTCTATTGAATGTCATTAAATCAGGCTTTTACTGGCTCTACCTTGGGCATATTACCCAGCACATAGAGCATTTTAAAATGATCAAATACTGCCGATAAAAAATGGGGCTTTGAGTGGTATGGAATATTAAATTCCTCCGCCGTTGCTTTCACTATTGGAGCAATTTCTCTATAGTGAACATGACAAATATCTGGAAACAAGTGATGTTCAACTTGGTAATTTAAACCCCCAATAAACCAAAAAAGAAATTTATTATTTGGAGCAAAATTGCAAGTAGTAGCTAATTGATGAAGAATTCGCTCACCTTCTACAACACCCTCTGAATCAGGAATTGGAAAGTCTACATCTTCAACAATATGTGCAATCTGGAATACCATAGTAATTGTGAATCCTGTCACGAAATGCATCATAATATAACCTAGGAGAAGCATTCCAACAGAGAATGGTGCAAATATTAATGGTAAACCTAGAATTATAGAAAAGTAACCGATTTTCCAAGCGAGAATTTTCAATACATTCTTTCTATATTCTTGCTTATTCTTAATCAATCCTTTTTCGTAATAACGTTTTAAGCGGATAAAATCCTTTACAGTAACCCAAGAAAGGGTGGATAATGAATAAAAAAACCAAGCATATAGATGCTGATACTTGTGTAAATTATTTTGAGGTGCGTTTGGAGAAAATCTTAAAAAAAACGGCGCATTAATATCGTCATCATGATCATCAATATTAGTGTAGCTGTGATGTAGGACGTTATGTTGTAACTTCCAAACAATAGAACTAGCACCTACCATATCTAAAGTATGCCCTACCCACTTATTAACCAATAAATTTTTAGAATAAGAACCATGAATGGCATCATGCATCACACCCATTCCTACACCAGCCATGCCCAAACCAGAAAGGAAAAAGCATGCGAACATTTGAAATGTAGTTGACGCAACTCCTAAAGTGATTAATGCCAAAGGAACTAAGTACAAGGAAACCAATATAACAGTCTTGACGACCATTGATGGTGTAGCATATTTTGAGCGGCCAGTGGACTTAAAGTGCGCGTAAACCCTCGATCTTAATGTTTGGGAGAATTCAGATAATTCTGATTCAGAGAACCTTACTGTTTTAATAGACTTTTTCTTTAATAGTGTTATACTCATGTTTCCCCATTTGGGGTTTGCTGCAGGTTTTAATCAAGGACAACATTTCAGTTGATGTGATTAAAAAAGTAGAAAGATGAAGAATTAAAACCTTTGCGGGGGAAACTCTCGAATTTGCTACTTAAGCAGGTCTATAATCAACGCGTACTTTGTTTCAAGAAAAGATAAAATCCTTAAGATTTTGCGTCTTTATGATACAAAGGTGATCAGAAGAATCCATAAAACCTAATTGATGCTAAAAGTTAATCAGTAAGTTAAAATTATCCTTATCGATTTGATTAATTCAAACTCCAGTTCAAAATCAAATTCGCATGAATCATTCCCACCTTATTATAGCGTTGATTTGGCTTTAAATCAGATTTTTGTAATGGCTCTTTATTCATAATGATTGCATGAATAGACAGCTTCTCTAAGGCTTTTGGCTTATACTTTAAACCTAAATTTATCTGTTGGTAAGAAGGGAAATTATATTTGTTGGCTTCTACTAAATCGATATCCGGCAGAAAGTGTAATCCAAAATGCAGGTATGGAGTCAAGCCAATTTCTGGAAATCCGTATTCCACATAAACAGTCCATGCATTTAAGCTAGAAAAACCTTCATTCCTTTCTCTAGGGATAAAGGTATACCAAGCATCCTTGCCCCACTCTCTGGGGCTGAGCCAACGACCATTGCCTCCCAAATGAGTGAAATTCAAATTAGATTTTAAGCGACTTTTAGCGTAGCCAACTCTAAACGAAACTGCATAATTCCTATCTTCAGGATTCTTGTATGAAAGCTCAGGGTCAGGATTCCCTCCTTCTCCCCAGCCATGTTGGAACCCAAATTGGGCCCCAAAAAGCCAACTGGAATTTTTTGGTAATCGGTGCTCCCCATTAATCCAGAAAGTATTTGAGATGTTTTGCACTGAGGTCACTGAAGCTTTAGCTTCAAAATTTTCCCAACTCTTTGAAATGTCCACGATACTGATCCACTTACTTTGAGTATTGTTAAAATATTGTGAGGGCTTCCCAAACACATCTCTTCCTACTGGAAATACGCCAAGAGATTCCCCAACTGACAACCATTCACTTGTCCCTCGAACACTCATTTTGCCGATTCCCCAAAACTCCAACTTGAATTTTTTTTCTGATTCAAACCAAACGTTAATTCCTTCAACTGCTGTAGGTGCCAGTCGTCCATCTTGCAAATTCACCCAATCCGAATCAATCCCCATTCTTCCAGCAGTAATTCCCCATTTGTTTTGGGAATATGAAACCGACAACGTTTCTATTTTCCCAAAAAACTTATTCTTCGGATTTAGCAGATCAAATAATCCTGATTCGTAGCGATTAGCCTGTCCAGATAATGGGTCTAATTCATTTAAATCCGAACTCCACAAGTTTCCAAAAAAACGATAACCTAGTTGGATTTTCAAGCGGTCTTGATAACTCAGTTCGCCTCCAAGATTCAAGGAACTCCCTAAAGCAAAATCATTTTTGAAGTCGCTTGGATAACTCGTTCTCATCCAGAAGGTTCGGAAATGAGCTTTAGGAACTAACGTGAGATTTTGCTCTTTTTCTTGAGAAAATGAAGAGATTGTGATAAAGAATACCAATAAGGAAATAATAAATTTCATTTTAGCTTTCCAGCTTGGATGGCCTTAAAAGGACCATACTTGTGCTGGTTTTCTGAGAAATTATCAGAATAAGGGCCAAAAGGATGATCCATTGGCTTTTTGGAAATATCTGGCCAATCTTTAGAAAGGTCCATCTTCGGTCGATCTAGACTATTAACGTATGCGGCTACATCCCAGGACTCTTCGTCAGAAAGCATAGGGCGCTCGTAAGATGCACCAAAAGGCATATTAGCGCGAACATAGCCTGCGAATCGAGAAAGTCTAAAGAGACCTGCTCCAAAATTGTAACTATTTGCTCCCCAGAGAGGGGGATAGGTATAGCCAGAACCATCGGATTTCTGTACCCCTTGACCATCTTCCATATGGCAGGACTGACACTGACTGATATAAATACTTTTCCCTTTGATTGGATCTGCTGCTCTATCTAAAATAGGAGCTTCATAAAGTCCTACTCCTTTCGGTTTTTCACCTTTCGCAACATCTTTTCCAAGCCATTCCATGTATGCAACCATCGCTATCATTTCTTTACTGGAGACAGGCAGCCCTTCACCATTTAAACTCCGCTCAAAACAGTCATTAATCCGCTTTGGAATATCTTCCATATTGCCAGATCGACCTCTTATTTTAGGATAAGTAGATGCCACAGCAGCGTAATTGTTTCCCAAAGGAGCTGTACCAGCTTGTAAATGACAATTTTGGCAATTCATACCATTCGATATTTTCATCACCTTTCCATTTGGACCTAGATATTCTGCGGTGTTGGCGATTAGTTCGCGTCCATATTTAATTGATTCAGCATTTGACTCCTCCTCTACTTTAGACCAATCAGGAGCTTGCCACATCCCCACTGGGTCCATTAATGGCTTTACTGTAGGAGCCGGAGATTCAGTAATCACTGCTTGTATTTGAGATTCAGATCTTGGAGCTACACCCTGATAAGCGAGGTATACAGCAAATCCTATCACTCCAACCAAAACTGATGCAAGAGCCAAGAGCCCTACCATAAGCGTGATTAGTTGTAAAAATGGTTTTCCGAGATTATTCATACTTAAAGCTTTTTACAAAAGTGAGAAATGAGCCTGAGTAAAAGTTGTGACTCTTATCACATGTTTTGGAAATTAAAGAAAAGGAACCAGCAATTCAATTTAGGTTCCTGTTTCTGCCAAGAATACCGATTTATTCAAAACTTTTCCTTGAATTTGGAATTTATCCTCCGACTTATAAAGTTCTAATTTCACTTGATCACCAAGAACACATTCTGCCAAATAATTTATGAGAAGCTGGCCTGAGTCAATTTGATGATCTTTAAAAAGATCTTCTACCCACCGAATATAGGTTGTGTTATTGACATGATTGTTTAGATCCAAATCAGAAAATCTAACTTTAAACTCCTCCTCAAACAAAAGCTTTCCGGAAACTCGAATTCGATCTGGCTGCCAATCAGGCTTTAATTGGGGATCAAAAAGAGCTGTTGGCAAAACCTGGTCTGGTCGATGAATTTTCTTAGACACTGTGTTCAATAATACCCAGGAGGACATTGCCCTTGCCAGAGGTTTACCTTGAAGATCTGTGATTAAGAATTCTCGAAAGGCAAATAATTTGTCCACACCTCTACCTGCAGTAAAGACTTTGATCGATTCTCCCCAGGTGGGAAGATTAGCCGCTTTTATATCAAATCGAGAAAGGATCCAACTTAAATTTTCCTCTAAAAGATTTCTTCCAAAATCAGCTGAATCGGCATGTCCCCAAGCAACTTCCTGAAAGAAATCAGCTAAAGAATTCATCCTCAATTTCCCATCAGGATGGACTTGGAATGATCCCACTGTAAACTCCTTACCAAAATGAAAATCGACTGGTTGTTTCATGATTAGGGTTTACTTGGAATCAAAAACACCTGTTTTCTAACACTGGAAAGGATAAAGATACCAATGCCGTTAAGGGCAACTAGGATGAAAGAAACTTTCAAGTCAAATAAATCGGCGATAAATCCGATTAAGGGAGGTCCAATCAGAAAGCCAAAAAAAGAGATTGTTGAGACCAAAGCCAAAGCTACACTTGGAGAATAAAGCTTAGATCGACCTGCAATACTGTAAGAAACTGGAATTAAAGAGGCCACTCCAAATCCCACTACTAGAAAACCGATCGTGGCCAGGAGGACTGTAGGCCAAATCACAGCTATCAATAATCCAATAAAAATCAATAGTCCACTAAATTGGATCACGGTTACTTTTCCAAATCGGCTAGTCACGCGATCTGTCAAAAACCTACCCGTAGCCATCGATCCCATAAATGCCACATAACCTAGCGCAATCCAAGTAGGCTCAGCCTTGACCACTTTCTTGAAATAAACCCCACTCCAATCAAACAAACACCCCTCAGCCATCATGGCCAAAAAAGCGATCATAGAGATTCGAAGCAATAAATCATCTGGTCTTTTGATCACCATTCCTCCACCTTCAGCTACATTTTCCTCTTTTACTATAAATTTTTGGGCAGAAAAAATAATAACGATTGATAGTAACATCACTATCGCAAAATGCAATGTTGGTCCTACTCCCAAAAAAATCATCCCCGCTCCTATCCCTGCTCCGGTAAATCCTGCCATAGACCAAAGCCCA